>JBFYKV010000155.1:0-6692 GCA_041305745.1 Methanoregulaceae archaeon
CTCTTTGGAGCGGAGCGTATGTACAGGAGGAAAAAACCATGAAGACACAAATCAAAGGCGTCATCCTGCTTGCCTTGCTGCTGGAAGCGATGGCAGTGGTGCCGATGGTCACAGCATCGGATAACCGGGAATCACCGTTGGATGCTGCTATCATTTTCGGGAGCAATGAAATCTCATCCGTAACAGCGCTGCAATCCGCTTCCGAAGCAATGAATGATTTCATCAACCGGAATGCGCTTGAAGTGAATTGGAATGGTGCTGCGATTGATCCACAACCGGGGATAATCTATGATACAAATGGCAGGCAATTGTTTTATCTCTTCACCGTAGAAAAAAACGGGAAACAAATTGGGGAGATTAAGACTGCCGCCAATAAAGTGGTCGGTGGCGCTGTTGTTACAATCGGCACAGGCGCAGAACCGGTCGACATGGCTGCAGTTGAAAAACAGGCTGCTGAGATTATCGGTCGGGATTATAAGGATGCAACCATCAGCTCGATCCGTCTCGTATGCTACAATTACCCGCGGATCGGTGCCTCGGTCGCCTTTACTACGCCAGAATCCGGGAACCGGACGTTTGTCATGGATCCCCATGATTATTCGATCATACCGGAATCCGGCCAGATCTCGTTTTACAACGCAATTCCTGCATCAGACTTTGCCGGACGCATTGACCGGTATAATGCTGAATCAAATTATTTCCATGCCCGGATTGCCGCACTTGCCTCTCCGATGGCAACCGTTACGAAAACGATCAGCGGATTCTCATTATACCCGCAACAGGGTACAAACTGGTGCACTTTTGCAACAGCACAGATGATTTCAGCCTATTATGGTTATTCACGGACCCAGGCAGGTATTGCAGCGACAATGGGAGTTAACCCCGATGACGGGGCATCAGTCGAACTTACGCGGTCAAACTATTATGTTATACCAGCTGTAAGCGGCGGGCTTGGAAAAACCGGAACTACGATCAGGTATAATGGTATGTTTACGTACGCCGATCTCGTAAACGAGATAGCAGTAAACCGACCGCTCCACACCGACCGGTATGAGTCCACTTCCTACCATGCCCGTGCAATCACCGGGTATTCCTATACAACGATTGCTCCGGTTTCGCAGTACCTGTATATTTACGATCCCTGGCCCACTACGTCGGGTGCAGTCTACTGGGAGAACTGGAATGTATTCTCGGGCCTGCCAAACCCGGTGCATGCAATTCTTTATGTGAGGAATTAATATTCCGGAATCACCATGACAACCAGGAAAATTTCCGGAATATTCCTTTTTTTGGTAATCATCGCAGCATCTCCGGTTCTGGCTGTTGAAGAATCGCCAGCCCTGCATCGGGCCGGGAATATTATCCCCCTGCCTTTTTCCGGCCCTGAAGAAAATCTGTTCTATTCTCTTCACGTTACAGAAAATGCCCAGCTGGTAATCCTCAACAGCCGCAACGGGCCGGATTTATTTGCCTATGACGGCAATGGATCTTTTTTATGGAACAGGACCTTGTCCTCAGAACAACCGCCCTGGATCTCCTCGGTCAGTATTGGACCCGGTGCGCAGGATCTCATTCTCACCCAGATGGTTCCTGCCTGCTGTCACGGCAGTGTCACAAATACGTCGTCAAATAAGGTTATCTTTCTTGACAAAAACGGAACGAAAATGGGGGAATATCCGACCATGAACCCGCCTCTTGCCTCCGCAATTTCTTCCAGCGGACAGGATTTCTTTATCGGAACAGAAGATGGTCGCATACTCTGCCTGAATCCTGGCGGGACCCTCCGGTGGACTATAAGGATAGAAGCTCCTGTTACATCATTTGCAATCTCCCGGGATGGAAACACCCTCGTGGCCACCGGCGAGAGCAATTATAATTTCCATGATCTGTATAACGAACCCCTGAATCCTGTGGATCTTATTGTCCTTGACCAGAACGGTACCGTGCTCTGGGACTACCAGACCGGGGGTCTCAATACCGCTACCGTGAGTGATGACGGTTCGGTAATCGCGGTTTTGGAAAAACGTTCGGGCACTATGCTGGTATTCAACCGGTCGGGAAGCAGGATTGCAAAAAGATTGCTTGGAGGGGCAGCTTCAGCTCTCTCAATGACGGGTGACGGGAACCTGATTGTTGCCAAAACAACGGCAGGTACCGTTTACGGGATGAATCGCACCGGCGCAACTCTCTGGACGATACCTGTTGATCCCGGTTCATCGGGATTGGGTTTTATCAACAAGGAAAATAATCTGGTCCTTGGGGACGGGCAATCAGTTGCACTCTATGATCTCCAGGGTATACTTATTGAGAAATACCCGGCAGGTGGACAAATACAGGTTATTGCCCCAGCAGGAGATGCCCTCTCTGTTGTTGCCGGGACAGACCACAGCCTGGTCTTTTTCTCTGCACGTCAGCTGAAAAAGGATGCCGGAATTTCTGCCGGCGCTCCTTTAATGACAACTCCGACCTCTGCTGCCAGTTCGCAGGTACCGACAAAAGCATCGGTTTCCCCGTGTATCCTGGTTTTTGCTCTGGCATGCTCTGTATTCGGGATGACAGCTCTTGGGAAATGGCAGCGATGAGAACCATTCCGGCCCTATCCTGGAATGTCCCCTGACTGGGTAAAAGGATCAAATGATGGAAAACATCTCAACATTCTCACCCTTTTCGGTAGACTGCCGCGTTAGAACCGTTATATCTCCCGTAATGAAAACCTCCGCGGGGCAGCCGGGGGTTGTCCCAGACACAAAAAAACGGGCCCGTGAAGACGACGAACTTTACAAAGGCCCGGCTCCGCTCTGAAGGGATACGACCACTATCGTACCTTCTCACCATGATATGCTGTACTCTTTGGAGCGGAGCGTATGTACAGGAGGAAAAAATCATGAAGACACAAATCAAAGGCGTCATCCTGCTTGCCTTACTGCTGGCAGCGATGGCGGTGGTGCCGTGCGTGAGTGCGGCAGGGGATGAGAATCCGGATGCAGTACTAACCGATGATGTTGATGCGGTGAGAGCGAGCTTGAGCCAGGTGAAACTGCCCGACTTACAATTCGATGAAAATCAGGCTGAAGTTGTAGTAAATGCAGAATTGAGCCCGGTTGCAGGCAGCCATGTCTATTCAATTCCAGAAGGATCGATTATTTATCATTCCACGGATGGAATGACCCGGGTATTTGATACCGCAGGAAAACAGATTCTCGTCGCAGATGATAAAAAATCTGCGCTGATTAAGAATCCTCACGGGATAAAACCTGCAACATGGGTTCATGAACTCCCCTCAGGTTCTACTGTCGATATTTTCGGGAATAAAATGTTTGCAACGAACAAGGGTAAAATTATCCTGACGATCGTTGATGAAAATGTTGGTTCTGCCGAAAAATCACTCATCGCCCCTCTTGCAGTATGGAATCATTTCTGGTTCGAATATTCCGAGGCAAATGTTGCCGGAAATATCCGTTATTTTGATGCTTATTGGCGAGCCCCCTCACAACCCCCCGGCCCGGGATCTGGTGTTGTCGATTATTTATTCAACTCAATTTCGACAACAGATGATGAGGGAATTGTTCAGCCCGTTTTGGCGTGGAACCGCGCACCCTATTCAGGTCAATGGTCCATCGCCTCGTTTGCATTACGGACAGGAAGGGATGATATGATAAGTCCCGCAATCAGGGTAGCACCAAACCATCTTATCCGTGGTACTTTAGAGTATAATGCAGGTCAAAACAAATGGTATGTCAGAACAGAAGACACAACGACAGCTCAGGTCACCAGTATTTACAGCGGTGTCGGATATGTCCCTGACACCGGTGTTAAAGTACAGACGGCTTTTGAAGGCTGGCTGATCGATTCGGCTGATGATATCCCCGGTGACACAACATTCCATAATATGGTATACAGAGATCAGAATGGTAACACCGTTCCCATCACATACCTGGCAATGTATGATTCAGCGAGTGCCATTCCTCCATTGGGACTGAATGTTGATCTGTCGTCCAGCCCGGGCAGGGTTATCCTGAACACTGCAAATTGAGGGGGACTCATGGAAAAAACCAACTATCTTTTCATTATTTTTTGTTTTCTGGTAGTTTCAGGTTGTATTTCGGATAACGGAGCCAAACCTGTTTTTGAAGAACATCAGATGAATTTCACACCCATTGACACTACCCCCGCTTTACAAAATACTACCGACCCCGGTGATTGTTCTTCGACAACAGCCGGTGGGTTGCAGGAACCATTTGTCGAATTTTTGGAAGGAGATAGCATAAAAAAGGTCAACTATACATTTCTCAGTCAGTGTCCAGGCTCCGCGGAGGTGTCCTGCACTCTGGTCCCGGTAAATAACTGGAATGACCGGGACCCTGTCGATCCCCCCGACTGGGTACATATCTCTATTGATCCTTCGTCCTTTGTCATACCTTCTTTACGGACGAACACGTCAGAAGTAACCATCAGACTGACCCGGAATACAACCGATACGTCAGCCACAGGACCCTCCGGAAACCGGGCAGCATTCTTTGACCTGAAACCATCGATCAATTCACGGGTCCTGGCTGATGCCGAAGACTGGCTTTGCGTCCAGGAAAACTACAACTACCGGTCATTGCACCGTCCGCAATGGGATGCAGAGATTGAGAACAATAATCTTGTTGTCCACCCGGGAACCGGTAACCAGACCCCTGTCACGCTCAATACGCAAAGCCAGGGATTGGATTATATCCATTATGAAATTCAGCCGTATGACAATATATCTGCATCCGTCCTTGAGGATAACCTGCTTCTCATGAGCGTCACCCCATCGGAATTTTCCAGCCGCTCTTTTAGGAATTATACATCAGTCCTGTCAGTAAATGCAAATCACGATCTGCCACCTGGAATCTACCAGTTCACCGTAGTAATTCATGGCAAAATTTTAATGGAGTTACCATTAAGGATAGAAAACACCCAAAAACACAGGGTCGGGGGAAAAAATCAGGAGTAGAATCTGGTATTCATTGCTATTCAGACTGGTTGCAATTATAATACGTTCGATACTGAGTTACCTCATTGAAGGAAAGATACGCTGGAACCCTGTTTTGGGACCGGCAATCGGTGTATCTCTTGTTGCAATTTTCTTTTGG
This sequence comes from Methanoregulaceae archaeon, assembly GCA_041305745.1. Lineage (GTDB taxonomy): Archaea > Halobacteriota > Methanomicrobia > Methanomicrobiales > Methanospirillaceae > UBA467. The sequence goes on from JBFYKV010000155.1 coordinate 5,121, forward strand.
CCATAAATGATCTTCTCAATCATTTTTTTTCGGCAATGGCGTCGTTAATCAGGCAAATCCATCCCCGGTCTGTTCGCCCGGTACTTACCGGGTAAGTCTGGGAGTATGGAACTGGTTTGAAACGACCGCCAACAAAACCAATGCCGTTATTCCCTTTTCCCCAGATTTTGGATCCTGGCACGTAAGGTAATATTCACGATCGTCTGTCAGTCAGGGATCCGGTAGAGGATTGCGTTAGAAATGTTATATTCCCCGGTGCAGATTCGCTTAGCGTGAGCAACCAGATGTTGTACCACATTCCGGAAGAGTTTTTCCATGCTTTTCTCTTCCTGCCAGCGGGCAAAACGCATACGCTCAAATAAAAGTAAATGGGGAGAACTAACCTATTTTTTTTGGAGAGAGTACATGAAAAAAATGAAACCTATCAGTTTTCTGTTTTTTCCCGTTGTGTTCATCATATCAGGTATTCTGGTGGTTGGCAGTATTCCCCATACTGAAAAATCTCCCCTTTGGGCAATGACAATAACCAGTACTGAAAACAAAACAACCTATTCGACAACCTATGCAAAGGACAGGGTCACGGAAAGTTTCGGTGTCGGTATCTTCCCCGGCCCGGTCGAACTGGATGAGGCAATGCAGACTGCATTATGGAGAACCGGCCCAAATGAACCTCTGGAGGGATATCTCTGGGTTAACAACCAGATGACATCGGGCAGCGATTTTCTGATTTTCGGGCTCCTGGATTACCAGCAGATCCCGTTCGAATTCAATAATACGGGAGCGAAGGTTCATCATATCATCCATATGGCCGCTTTTGAGGAGTCGTTTTATCATTTCAGGATCCCGCCCATGAAGAACGGGAGCCACGATTTTGAACTGTTCCTTGTGATGAAACCGGATGCACATTCCCTGGATGATTCTTTCAGATTGAGTACTGACCAGGCGCTCCTCGGGAGCCGCCGGTTGAATATCATCGTGGGAAATTCCGGGGGTTTTACTCCCCCTGACCTGGAAACCTATCATGGTTATTCAACTTCCTGCGGTTCAGATTATGTCCTCAATGACGGACTTCTGGTTACAACAGCACCCTGCGACAGAAAAGCGCTGCTCTCCATGAATGTCAGCCCCCATGAGATTTTTGAATATTCGATCAATATTGCAGCAGACAACAGGTACCCGGTCTCTGTAGCAATCGTCCCCCTGCTTGATTATTACCCGGTTGCCCTTGAAAATACCACAAATAACCGTGTATCCCATTTCTCTCTTAATCCCGGGGAGAAACTGGCAATTCCAGCCAATGTCAGGATTCCTGATGATGAAGGTGTTCATGAACTGATGGTGCTTTGGATCCCAAAACCATACCAATCCATTGATGATGATGCAAAAAGCGTCCGGCAATACCACCAGTGGGCATGGTCAGAACCAAGTATCCGGGTCGGGCTTGAAGTGAGGTCCAATTCACAGATTACTACATCTGCGCAGGAAGGAGAGATGCAGGATGGCACCTGAAGATCTCACAACCCAAAACCCTCCCAATTTTTTCCGGGCAGTACTGATAGCGGGCATCATTAT
>JBFYKV010000156.1:0-27124 GCA_041305745.1 Methanoregulaceae archaeon
TGAGTATAATTCTATAGTATCGCTATCTTTCAGGTTATTCTGGTTATTTTCAGCCACTAATTGTTACTACGTCTTCATTGTACTAGGATCTTGCGGTCGGAGCTGAACAGTTACAAAAAAATTACGATGAGAAATCCCCGGGTTCCCGCGGTTCTTCGTACTCACCAGGTTCGGCAGGTTCCTGCAGTTCACGGGGTTCAGCGGATTCCTCAGGTCCTTCTGATTCATCAGCCTGCGGCTGGTCCTCTTCCATTTCAGGGTTCAGCACGGCGACCCCGACAACCCTGTCACCGTAGTCCATCTTCATGATCCTGACACCCCGGGTGCTCCGCTTCTGTATGGATATCTCCGAGACCTTTGTCCGGATGACAATCCCTGAAGCGCTCATCAGGATGATCTCCTCGTCGTCAGAGACTGCCTTTGCCGCCACTACCCCGCCGTGGTGGTCGGTCAGGATGTTCCGAACACCCATCGTGCCCCTTCCATGGCCCCTGAACTCGTCGAAATCTGTCCTCTTCCCGTATCCTACCTCGGTGACCGTAAGGAGGTAGTCCTTGTCAACAAGAGAGATTGCCTTTAACTCGTCCTTGCCTCTCATCCGTATGCCGATCACACCCATGGCGTTCCGGTGGCGGGATGAGACCGCCTCTTCGTGGAACCGGAGGCTCTGTCCTTTGCGGGTGGTCAGTACAACCTCGCGTGTTCCGTCGGTGACCTTGACATCCACGAGTTCATCGCCTTCCTTTAAGTTAATCACGTTGATGCCCGTGGACCGTGGCCGTGAGAGTTCGACAAGCGGGACCTTCAGCACCATTCCCCTCTGGGTCGCAAAGAACATGAAAAGGTCAGGCCTGAATTCGCGGACCGGTATGACCGTGGTGACACGCTCGTTGTTTAAGTTCAGCAGGTTCACGATAGCCTTGCCCCTGCTCGTCCGGGTGCCTTCGGGAATATCATAGACCTTCAGCCAGTACACCCTTCCGCCGCTCGTGAAACAGAGCAGGTAATCATGGGTATCTGCGACAAAGACACTCTCCACGTAATCTTCATCCTTTGTCGTCATGCCCATGATCCCACGCCCGCCACGGCGCTGCTGGCGATAGGTATCGAGGTCCATACGCTTGATATAGTTCATCGAAGTCAGCGAGACCAGCACGGTCTTGTCCTCGATCATATCCTCCTTTTCAATCGAGGTATAGTCGCGTGTAATAACGGTCCGCCGTGAGTCACCGAATTTTTCGCCGATTTCGGAGACTTCTTTCCGAATCTCGCGCCTGATATTAATCTCGTCGGAAAGGATCTCGGAGAGGCGGGCGATCTCTTTTTCCAGCCCGATCTTTTCGTCGAGGATCTTCTGCTGTTCGAGTGCTGCGAGGCGGCGGAGCTGCATCTGGAGGATGGCGTTTGCCTGGAGTTCATCCAGCCCGAACCGGCTGATGAGACTGCTCCGTGCGGTATCCGCTGTATCAGACGCCCTGATCGCTGCAATTACCTCATCGATCCGGTCGAGTGCGGTCAGAAGCCCGATCAGGATATGGACCCGGTCTTCAGCCTTTCTCCTGTCGAACTCGCTCCTTAACCTGATGACTTCAATGCGGTGCCGGATAAACTGCTCGATGATCCCCTTGAGGGGCAGCACCTTCGGCTGGTTGTCCACGATTGCAAGGTTAATGATGCCGAAGGTAGTCTGGAGGACCGTATGCTTGTACAGCTGGTTCAGGATCACTCCCGCGACGATCCCTTTCTTAAGCTCGATGACGACACGGAGCCCGTCCTTGTCAGACTCGTCCCTGATATCTGATATCCCTTCGATCTTCTTTTCTTTTACAAGTTCTGCAATATGCTCGATAAGTTTGGCCTTGTTGACCTGGAACGGGATCTCGGTGATGATGATCCGCTCGCCCTTTGTTCCCCGGTCCTCGATCTCGGCAACGCCGCGTATCAGGACCTTTCCGTACCCGGTCTCGTAGGCATTTTTAATCCCGTCGTTTCCGATGATCTCGGCGCCTGTCGGGAAATCAGGGCCCGGGATGATGGTCATCAGTTCATCGACTGACACGTCAGGCCCGTCAAGGTACCTGCAGATACCGTTACAGACCTCCCTGACATTATGAGGGGGCATGTTTGTCGCCATGCCGACTGCAATACCGCTTGACCCGTTAATCAGGAGGTTCGGGACCCGGGCCGGAAGAACCGACGGTTCCTTTAAGGACTCATCAAAGTTGGGGACAAAGATGACCGTCTCCTTGTCAAGGTCCTCAAGAAGCTGTTCCGCGATAGGGTTGAGGCGCACCTCGGTGTAACGCATGGCAGCCGCAGAGTCCCCGTCGATGGACCCGAAGTTCCCCTGCCCTTCAACCAGCGGGTAACGGTAGCTGAACGGCTGGGCCATCTTGACGATGGTATCATAGATTGCGGAATCACCATGGGGGTGGTACTTACCCATGACATCTCCGACCACACGTGCGCTCTTCTTTGTGGGTTTGTCACTGGTATTCCCCATCTCCCACATGGCAAAGAGCGAACGACGGTGTACGGGTTTCAACCCGTCGCGGACATCAGGAATGGCCCTGCCGATGATGACACTCATCGCATAATTGATGTACGAGGTCTTCATCTCGTCCTCGATGTTGATCGGGATAACACGTGCAGAGGGGGATTCAGGGGTAACCGGTACCGGATTCTCCTCAGATGTCAAGGTTTGTCACCTCCCTTGAATGGCGTTTTATGAAATCTTTACGAGCGGCCACATCTTCTCCCATGAGCTTTTCAAAAATCTCATTTGCATAACTTGCATCATCGATGGTGACCTGCTTGAGGACGCGGCGGTCAGGGTCCATGGTCGTGCTCCAGAGCTGCTCGGCGTTCATCTCTCCAAGACCCTTGTATCTCTGGACGCTCACGCCTTTCTCGCCGAAGGCATCCATTATCACCTTCATCTCGTCCTCGTCAAAGGCATACTTCTCCTGTTTGCCCTTGGAAATCCGGAAGAGCGGGGGCTGGGCGATGTAGATATACCCGTCTTCGATGAGCTTTTTCATGAACCTGAAGAAAAATGTCAGCAGGAGTGTGCGGATATGCGCCCCGTCCACATCGGCATCGGTCATGAGGATGACATGGTGATAACGTGCCTTTTCCGTGTCAAAATGTTCTCCGATTCCGGTACCGATAGCGGATATCAATGCCTGGATCTCAGTATTTTTCAGGATCTTGTGCTGGGTTGCCTTCTCCACGTTCAGGATCTTTCCTTTCAGGGGGAGGATTGCCTGGAATTTCCGGTCCCTCCCCTGTTTTGCCGAGCCGCCTGCAGAGTCCCCCTCCACGATATATACCTCACTCTTCGAGGGGTCCCGTTCAGAGCAGTCGGCAAGCTTTCCCGGAAGGCCCGAACTTTCAAGGGTACTCTTTCTCCGTGCAAGTTCCCGTGCATTTCGTGCAGCTTCCCGTGCCCGTGCCGCGGCCAGGGCCTTTTCGACAATCGCTGCGAGGACTTTCGGGTTCTCCTCAAAATACTCGCTCAGGGTTGAATAGACCAGGGAATCAACGATTCCCTTGACATTGCTGTTGCCGAGGCGCATCTTGGTCTGGCCCTCGAACTGCGGATTTGCCATTTTTACGCTGATAATTGCAGTCAGCCCTTCCCTGACATCTTCACCACGGATGGCGAGCGAGGCATCCCTGATAAGATTATTTTTCCGGGAGGAGTTGTTGATTGCCCGGGTGATCGCGCTCCTGAACCCTTCGAGATGTGTGCCGCCCTCACGCGTGTTCACACTATTCACATAGGCAAAAACCTGCTCGGAGTAGGTATTGGTATATTGAAGCGCAACATCGACTTCCAGCTTGTTCTCGGGGTCTTTCTTACCAAGCGAGATGACATCAGGATGCGTCGGCTCTTTTCCTGTATTGAGGTACTGCACGTACTCAGTAATTCCGCCCCCAAAACAGTATTCCTCGCTGTCTCCTGTCCTCCGGTCATCAATCCGGATTTTTAAGCCGCTGTTCAAAAAGGCGAGCTCACGCAGGCGGTGGGCAAGGACGTCGTAATCAAAGTCGACCGTTTCAAATATTGTATCGTCGGGAAGGAACGTAATGCAGGTCCCTGAGAGCGAAACACCGTGTTGCGCCAGAAGGTCAGTCCTGTTCCGGAATTTCCCGGGTATTTTTTCGCCATACCAGAGGATATAGCGGGTCTCGAGGTCTTTTTCGGTCTCCTCGCGCTGCTGGATCGGGACACTCACCCGCCCGCGTTCAAACCGCATCTCGTAGACATTTCCGTCACGGTACACGACTGCAATAAGCAAACGGGAGAGTGCATTGACCACGGATACTCCCACACCGTGAAGCCCGCCCGAGACCTGGTACGTGCTCTTGTCAAACTTTCCGCCGGCATGAAGCACGGTGAGCACGATCTCGAGCGCACTTTTCTTATTCTTCTGCATGATGTCGACAGGAATACCACGGCCATTATCAAGGACCGTTACTGACCCGTCGTCATTGATAGTCACCTGAATGAAAGTGCACACGCCTGCCAGTGCTTCATCGATAGAATTATCGACCACCTCATACACCAGGTGGTGCAGGCCGCGGGTATCGGTACTGCCGATATACATAGCCGGGCGTTCACGCACCGGCTGGAGCCCTTCGAGTACCGTGATATGAGATGCATCATAGGGATCAGTCATTATAAACCTCCGCTAAAAAACACGCATCACTATACAAAACGATAATCACACTAAGTATTGGTTTTTTTACCACTTAATGGTGACACACCGGAACACAACCCTGAACCGCTTTTAGTGGAATTCTCCAATATCGGGATCCGGTATCCCGAGGGCCCTGTCAATGGCAAGGATCAGTTTGTTCAACACCCTGGTTACTTCCTGTGCATCTTCCTTATCCATTGAACCCGGCTGGTGCCAGACAATCCTTTTCCGGAGCTGTGTCACGAGAGTCTCGATTTCTGTCCCTTTGAACTGTTGTGGGACTTCCAGTCCGTCAAGGTGATCGGCGGCGCCAAAGAATGCCTTTTCGGGCGGCAGGGCAAAATGTTTGCATATCATCATGATGTTTACGATGAACCCGTGGCCGAATCTGCTCTCCATAGTGTGGAGGTTAGTCTTTTAAACGAAAAATATGACTGTCAGAATAAGTTGAAGATGCCGTACCAGAATATGCAGATACAAACAGGTAGCGGATCAATAATTATTAGATAAAAAGTCTTGTTATTTGATGATCCCCCGTACTCCTGAACGGACGAGTACGCGAAAAAGAGGAAAAATCCTTGGATTTTTAAGAAGTCTCCTGACAAGAATACCGGGCCGGTCCATGTCCCCGCAGGCCTTGATCTCTTCAATAATCTCAGGGTCTGACAGAACCCTGATGAGTTTTTCCAGGTCATCCGGTGTCATCGCCTGCCTCATGCGAAAGAGACGGAACCCGAGCGACAACTCCCGTCCCATGTCGTTTTTCCAGAGCGTTTCGTAGCGCGAGAGGGACCGGTCACCGGTATCCCCTGATTCGCATGCATCGAGTGCGGTTGCTGCCGCATAGCGTGCGGACCTGACACCGGTATATACTCCGCCACCGGATGTTGGTTTGGCAAAACCGGCTGCATCGCCGACAAAAAGAGTCCGGTGGCCATACGTCCGGGGCATGACACCGAGCGGGATGGTCCCGGTCACGAGGTTGATACACCCCTTCGCACCCGACGAATGGAGGAACGAAAAAAACCGTTCCCTGACATGTTCCATTCCACAGAGACCGACACGGACGCGGTCTTTTCCGGTCGGGATGATCCAGCCGAAAAATTCAGCTGAGGCATCGGGATGGAGCTCGACCAACGCCGGGTTTTTCTCCAGTTTCGCATCTGCCTGTATGCCGGAGAGGTACACCGGTGCACGGGCCATTCCAAGCGCACGTGCGATACTGCTCCGGGGTCCGTCAGCCGCGATGAGGACCCTGTACGAAAGTTCCTGCCGTCCGTTCATACCACGCGTCAGGATACCCGACGTTCCGAACCCTGCAAATGCGCACTTAAGCCTGGTATCGGCACCGGCACAGGCTGCCTTTTCTATCATTTCCCGGTCGAGTGCCCCCCTGTCAACAACATACGCCTTTGTCCGGCCGGTATCAAACGAGAGGTCAGGGCCGCGGGAGGAAACGACCCGTGCGCCGGTGATGGTATGGAGGACAGAGTGTTCCGAAACCTCACATTCCCTGAATGCGGATGACGAGAGAAGCCCGGCGCACTGTACCGGGTACCCTGCCGCCCCATGTTCTTCGATGAGGCAGGTGGAGAGCCCGTTCTCTGCACAGAGCCGTGCAGCGGTACTCCCCGCCGGCCCCGCCCCGACCACCACCACGTCAAACCGCTCCCGGTTCATAGCAGGACTAATCTTTGAATTACATGGCTATCAATATGGGCGTTCATTTCCTGCTCCCTCAATCGCTTCCGCGGACACCTATTTCTGATACAAGTCACAAATAATCTGTTACGATGGCAGAAGATCCCCGCTTTGAGTGGAAACAGTGCCTGATCCTGAGAAGCGACATTAAGATGAGCTGTGGAAAATCGTGCGCACAGGCGGCACATGCGGCAGTTATCGCCTGTGAGAAGGCTGATACCCAGACAAAGAAAAAATGGATCCAGGAGGGTCAGAAGAAGGTCGTGCTCAAAGTCTCGGGAGACCGTCCGCTCTTTGAACTAAAAGTACTTGCAGAAAATGCCGGGATCTCAACCGGGCTCGTGCAGGATGCAGGACTGACCGAGGTCCCCCCCGGCACCGTCACCGCACTCGGCCTCGGGCCTGCGAAAAGTGAAATTCTCGATAAAATCACCGGTAATCTCTCCCTGCTATGAAGGAAAGCACCTATCCCCTTGAACGCGAACTCGGGATGAATTATTACGCGAGTGATACCCCGGGAATAGGGGGGCGACTCAGGACGACTGCCGAAGATTTCATCGTCGAGGAAGTGTCCGGGATCACGGGACCGGAAGGCCCCTACCTGATCTGCAGGCTTACCAAGAAAGACTGGGAACTCCAGCACCTCGTGAAGGAACTGGCAAAAAGGCTCGGGATTTCTCACCGGCGGATCGGCTTTGCGGGCACAAAAGACCGCCATGCAGTGACAAGCCAGCTCATCTCGATTTATAATGGCGATGCGGAAGCGGTCAGGAACCTGCAGATAAAAGACACCACCATTGAGATAACCGGGACCTCAAATACGCCACTCTCACTCGGCGCGCTCTCTGCCAACCGTTTTTGTCTCATCATACGGGATGCAGAGTCAGAAGACCTTGAAGCGGAGGTCGCAACAGTCACAGAGACCTGCAAAACGGCTGTCCCGAACTATTTCGGAGTGCAGCGGTTCGGGGTGATCCGCCCTCTCACTCACAGGGTCGGCGAATTCATCCTGCAGGAAGACTACGAGAAGGCCGTGTGCTGCTACGTTGGCGAGGCATTTCCCGGTGAACCCGACGAGGTAAAGACCGCACGACGCTCATTTCTTGAGACCCGCGACCCTGTTGCAGGGCTGAAAGAACTGCCGGTTGTTCTCTCGTACGAACGGTCCATGCTCCATCACCTCGCCACCGTAGAGGGTGATTACCGGGGGGCACTCTCCATGCTGCCGCCAAAGCTGCTCTCGATGTTTGTCAGCGCCTTCCAGTCATACCTCTTTAACAGGGCGCTTTCCATGCGGATCGGCGACGGCCGGACCCTGACGGACCCGGTCCCCGGTGACCGCCTTATCTTTGAGAATGGCAGGGAAGACCGTGCCAGCGCGGCAACGGCAGGTATTGCCGCCCGCCACGTATCCCGGGGACGCTGCAGGATCGCCATCTTCATGCCCGGGTCACAGGAACTGGTCCCTGCCGGCCCTGACGACAGGAACATCGATTCGCTGATGCGGACACATGGTATCACCCCCGGACAGTTCGCGTCGGCCTCGCGATATGTAAAAACCAAATTTGACGGGGCACTCAGGCCGATCTCACTTTCAACGGAAATTTCGAGTGAAATCTCGGGAAATGATGTAAAATTATCCTTTTCCCTCCCGCCCGGGCACTATGCGACGACGGTCTGCCGCGAGTACATGAAGGCCGACCCGCTCAGGATGATCTGATTCCGGTCCCTGCAGGTACCCGCAAGAGAGAACTTCACATTTTTCCGGTTGCTAACAGACCGGAATAACCAGTTATGATTAACACCTGTCATCCAAAAGGAGGCGCGTAACTCCCCCTTTTTCCCAGCCAGGGAAATTTTCAGAGGCGTTGAAAATCAAAATACGCGTCAATTCACTACCTTCAGATGATATCGGGTCTGGTTCTTCTTTCACCGCCACGCCTTTCAGTTGAATCTCCCGAAACTGATGCCCCGCCACACGTGTGCGTCTCCTTACTACGAGAGGGATCATGCTCATTATTTTCCCAATGCCCCGGATCCCGGTTAACCCTGCCTGGAGACAATCTTTAAGCGGGGTGGCGCAGGTTTTACCGGGTCTTATTATTTGGCATGAAACTCCCATTGGTTTTCATTAGTAAGGCCTGTGAACATAGTTCTCATAGGTGTTTTTAAAAATCATGGAGCACGGTCCCTATCGCAATAGGGGGGGGCCTCAACGGCGGGGCATCAGCCCCGGGAGTGTCACGGTGAGGAGTGCGGCAAAAGTGGAATATTGAGAGAACGGGATGATTTCAACGGAACAAAAAAATTTGGTTTCTTTTAAAGCCCATTAAATAGTTATTTCCTGCTGATTCACAGGGAAATGAGTTGTCACAGAGAAAAAAAGAATGGAAGAAAAACCCGCTTATTCTTCAGGCCGGACTTCCCCGTCCGGGTAGAGGACATCATATTCGGTGACCAGGTTTGTGCCGCACATGTAGTGAGTCTTGAGCTGGAGCCGGATCATTTCTTTCTCGGATTCGATATGCATGCCCCCCACCAGCGACGGGGTATCGGCACCACCCACAATAAAAGGCAGGTGAATGAGCCTTATTTCATCGACCAGCCGGTAATGGAGCATGTGCCAGTTGAGGGTCGGGCCTCCCTCGACCATCATCGTCTCAACCCCGAAATCTGTTTTCAGGGCATGCATGAGAAGGGGAAGGTCCACGCGGTCCTGCCCGGCACGGATGATCGTTGCCCCCTTCTCCTCGAGCCGCCTGACATTTTCCGCGGGAGCATTCTCCGCAACCGCAATTACCGTGGGTGCACCGGGCCCGAGTACATTCGCATCGGGGGAGATATCCGCCCTTCCTGACGGAATCACACGGATCGGGCTTTTCCCTGTAACATAGCGAACGGTCAGGAAGGAATTGTCGATCTTTATGGTATTTGATCCTACCATGATCGCATCACATTCAGCCCTCGTCTTATGCAGGAGGAGCTCGGTCGCATGGTCCATGTACTTCATGAGGATCTTGCTTGATGTTCCCTTTTTTAAGGTAAGTTTACCGTCTACCGTGATTTCTGACATCATCAGGACGTGCGGGCGTTTCAGTGACTGCAAACCTTGTTCCTCCACCGATCAGTTGAGAAAGAATTCGTGTTGATATGTAATAGAAGTTCGTACTTTTGAAAAAAGATAATTATTTCATCCCCGTTTTTTTTGAGGGCGCCGGCCATCCATCCTGTCCAGGGTCCATTCGCATCCTCTCTCTTCTTCCCTTTTTCGCCCCTTTTACTCCATTATTCAGAAGGCCGGCCCGGGATTGCGCTGATGCGGATAAGTATTATTATTGCAGGTTCAATTGTACTAAGCTATGAATATTACCGCACTCAGGCCAAAATTTGTTCATTATCTTGAGCCGGTCTCGGGTGTATTTTCAAAATCAGGAATATCTCCAAACCAGATATCACTCCTTTCACTTGCGTTCGGCATCCTGTGTGCCTGGCTTTTTTACCGGCAGGAGTTTATTCTCGGAAGCGTGATGCTGGTCATTTCCGCAGTCCTTGACCTCGTGGACGGGAGCGTTGCCAGGAAAACTTCACGCCAGACCCGTTTTGGAGCGGTGTTTGACTGGATCGTCGACAAGTACGTGGATTCCCTTGTCCTGCTGGCAATCGGCCTCTCGGGAGTCGCCATCCTGACCAGGTTTACGGCGCTTCCCCCTGTTGCAGATTTCGGCATTGCCGGCTTTGCGATCATCGGTTCCATGATGAACACCTTCATAAAACCGGTCGTCTATGCCGAGATCGGGTACCAGGAACGGGTTGACGGAAAGATCGATGCACCGCTCGAAGGCATCGGTTTTTTCGGACGGCCTGAAACCTTCCTTGTCCTTGTCATCGGCGGCCTGACCGGGTTCATCTGGGTATCGGTCATCCTGATTGCGATCTGTACAAACCTCTCGGCGTTCCAGAGGATTATTTACCTCTACCGGCGATTCTCCTGATCTCGTCCCGGTAAAGGTCAAAAAGGTGTATTGCAAACCCGGCGAGGTCAGGTATTATCCGGAAAAGCCCGTAGGCAATTGCAATCAGGAGCACAAGTGCGAGAAGTTCTGCAAATACATTGTGCACCCAGAAGAAACTCTCGTATCCGTATTCACCGTTCCCTGCAATTTCAGGGAAGTAAGGGAACCACTGGTCTGTATATGCAATTATCACCGCGGTGTTCCTGACTAAATTCAGGATATAGATGGTCGGTACGACCAGCAGGAATGCACACATTTTCTGCCTGAAGGTGGTCTTTACCGCTGCCGCGACACCAAGCATAATGGCTATCGCCTGGATGCCGGTACAGGCAAGGATTATCTCGACCCGGAACCCGTTTCGTATCACCATGTTCCATGCATACAGGTCAGTCTGGTATCCGGTTGCATTGAGCAGCCAGAAGACCTGGCCGACCGTAACCGATATGAGCCAGTCGCCAAGCGGGGTGAATGCAAACGGCGCATAGATCAGGAACGCAATTGCCGCCGCATTGGTAAGCTGCATTACGAGCCGGTTCTCTTTTAAGAGGTTTTTTGCGGTGATTACAAGGAACGGAACAGAGATAACGGCCATCAACGGGTAGAGGAAATTATTGATGGAGAAATAATACGGAAGTTCGGAAAAGAGGAACAGGACCATCCCCGTCCACCCAAGCACGGCAAAATATTTTTTATACCGGCCTGGAAGCAGGAACGCAATAAAAAATATGCAGGAGACGAGAACCAGGTATTCCTTCATTCGTTACTATTTCACCGTGTTTGTAAAAAAAAGATACTGACGTGGTAGCAGAAAATGCCCTTCCCTGACTACCCGGAGTCCTGATTTTTTTCTCTTATCCAAGCTTTAATCTTGTTTGCACAACCATAGCTAACCGATGTTCTGTCCCGAGTGCAAGAGTCTGATGATCTCTTCTGCAGGTCAGCTGAAATGCCGCAAATGCGGGTATATCAGGAAAATCTGCGAAGACGACCAGATGTCCAAAACAACAAAAAGAAGCGAGAAGGAGATAGTAATCGTGGAGGACGAAGGGACGATCAGGACCCTGCCTACCATCGCGATAAAATGCCCGAAATGTGAACATAACGAAGCATTCTGGTGGTTACGTCAGCTGCGGGCCGCTGATGAAAGCGAAGTCCGGTTCTTCCGCTGTACCGCATGCGGGCATACCTGGCGACAATACGATTAAGTCTTTAAACCTTTTTTTATTCCATTTCCGCCTCTTTTTACCTCTTAAAAAGCAAGCATAAAGGTTAATATGAATACTAAATTATTAATGATGTTAATCTGGTTTTTCCTCGTGAACAGTGACCAGGATAAAAAAAATTTCCAGAAAATGATGGCAGCAGGGATATAATGGCCGAAAAATTTGATGTAAAAATTGAAAACAAGTGCTATTCGCCGGACCCTTCCTATAAAGAACAGTCATGGATCGGAGATTATACAAAGGCATACCAGAACTTTTTAAAAGACCCGGATGCCTTCTGGGACTCCGTCGCAAAGGAAATTGACTGGTTTTCGCCCTATGAACGGGTAAAAGAGTGGAATTTTCCCTATGCACGGTGGTTTCTCAACGGAAAGACAAATATCACCCATAACTGTCTTGACCGGCATGTGATGAACGGGCGCAGAAACAAGGTGGCCCTTATCTGGAAAGGCGAGGACGAAGAGGAGCGCATTTACACCTACCGCCAGCTGCACCGTGACGTGATGAGGTTCGCCAACGGCTTAAAAAGCCTCGGAGCAGGGAAGGGGGACCGGGTCTGTATTTATATGCCGGTCGTTCCCGAACAGGTCATCGCGATGCTTGCGTGCGCACGCATCGGTGCGGTTCATTCTGTCGTATTCGGCGGATTCGGGGCCACTGCCCTGAACAACAGGATAACAAGTGCAGGCGCAAAGATTGTGATTACCGCCGATGTCACCATCAGGCGTGGCAAGTCAATTCCACTCAAGCACACTGTCGAGGAGGCGGTAATAGACGCGCCGACCGTGGAGCATATCATCGTCCTCCGCAGGGAGCTTGAGCAGCCCGTTGAGATCCACAAGGAGATGGAAGTCGATTTCTATGACCTCCTCCGGGACATGGACTCACGCTGCGATCCCGCGATCATGGACTCCGAAGACCCGCTCTTTATCCTGTTCACCAGCGGAACCACCGGCGCGCCGAAGGGGATCGTCCACACGTGCGGGGGATACTCGGTCGGGGCGTACTACTCTACCAAAAATGTGCTGGATGTGAAGGAAAACGATGTGTACTGGTGTACTGCCGACCCCGGGTGGATAACCGGGCATTCGTACGTTGTGTACGGCCCGCTTTCACTTGGCGCAACGATCCTTATCACGGAAAGTACGCCTGACTACCCGGACCCCGGTGCCTGGTGGAAACTCATCCAGGAGTTCGGGGTGACCGTATTTTACACCGCACCGACTGCCATACGCATGTTCATGAAGGTAGGGGAGGAATGGCCCGGAAAATACGATTTAAGCTCACTACGGATCCTTGCGTCAGTCGGCGAACCACTCAACCCTGAAGCGTTCGAATGGTTCTACCGTGTCATCGGGAAAGAAAAACTCCCCATTTTCGACACGTGGTGGCAGACCGAGACCGGCATGCACATGATCACGACGATGATAGGAGAGCCCATGAAACCGGGCTTTGCCGGCAGACCGGTCCCGGGTGTCGTTGCAGACGTCGTCGACAAGGCAGGGAACTCTGTTCCCCCCGGAAAGGGAGGGTTCCTGGTCATCAAAGAACCATGGCCGTCGATGATGCGAATGGTCTACAATAACGACGAGCGTTACCGCAGGTACTGGGAGACCATCGACGGCTGCTACACTGCGGGTGACATGGCAGTAAAAGACAAGGACGGGTATATCATGGTGATCGGTCGTGCAGATGACCTGATCATCGTTGCCGGCCATAATATCGGTACAGCCGAGGTTGAGAGCGCCCTCGTCTCCCATAAAGCAGTCGCAGAGGCTGCGGTCATCGGAAAACCTGACCCAATCAGGGCAAATACAATAAAAGCATTCGTCATCCTCAGGGATGGTCACAGCCCGGGTGAAAAACTCAAAAACGAACTCATCTACCACGTACGAATCACGCTCGGACCCATTGCAATGCCCTCGGAGATTGATTTCGTTGAAAGCCTTCCCAAAACAAGGAGCGGCAAAATCATGCGAAGAGTTTTGAAGGCTCAGGAAATGGGCATAGATCCCGGCGATATCTCAACCCTTGAGGAATAACCACACCCAACTTTTTATATACTGTTCTGTGGCATTTATAAATATGAAGATCAAGCCAGAGGATTCTCTCAAGATTGAAAATATCGTTGCCTCAGCGAAGGTAACCGATTATCTGGATCTTCCAGCGCTTGCATCGCAGATCAAGGATGCCGAGTACAATAAGAAACGGTTCCCGGGGGTTGTCATCAGGATGCAGAACCCAAAGATTGCAGCCCTGGTATTCGGTTCCGGAAAGGTGGTGCTCACCGGAGCGAAGAGCATTGAGAGCCTCTCAGAAGGACTGGAAATCCTTGGAAACCTCCTCAGGGGCCTTGATATCGACATTCCCCAGAAGCTGACGTATAAGATCCAGAACATCGTTACCTCCGCAGATCTCGGTTCAGGAATCAACTTAAACAAGATCGCTGTCGGTTTCAACCTTGACAGGATTGAATACGAACCTGAACAGTTCCCGGGCCTTGTCTACCGGCTGGAAAATCCGAAAGTCGTCGTACTCCTTTTCGGGTCAGGGAAACTGATTATCACGGGTGGAAAGGAGCCTGAAGATGCCCGCAAAGCGGTACAGAAGATCTTAAACGACTTAAAAAACCTGGGTCTCCTCTAAATTTTTTCATTTTATCGTCAGGGGGTTGTATTCATCTTCCTTTCACTTTTAAATAAAAATATGAATAATAATATTTTTATATATAAATAGAGAATTATAACAGAACACACGGGTGTACGCATGAGATCCAGGAATGTTCTTTATTTTACACAAAAAGAGGAGGAATTTGCCAATCTCCTCATCAGGATCGGAATAAAACGAAACGTGGCCAAGGTTCTGGTCTATCTTGCACATACACCTGAAGCAACCTCACGGGATATCGAGCGGGGCACAGACCTCCGCCAGCCTGAAGTGAGCATCGCAATGGCATTCATGATTGAGCAGAAATGGGTTGAAAGCCGGGAAACAAAGGCGGAAAACAAGGGGCGCCCGGTAAAAATTTACAAACTTGCCCTTCCGATCAGTGAGATCATGGATATTATCGAAAAAGAGAAGAAAGAAGAGGCAACCAACCAGTTAAATCTCATCCGGCAGCTCCGGGATTACATCTCCTGATCTTTTACTGTTCCGGCGGCAGGGTCCGGCATCCACGGACTCCCCCGATAATAACCTTTGTTTTCGCGGTAAAACCACAAAAAAGCCCGCATGTGACCACTCCCGGGATACAGTTCAGGAACATCTCCAGGGACCCGGGATCCCCGATGGGCCCGAATGCGGCATCAAGGATGAAGTTACCGTTGTCGGTGATCACAGGACCGTCTTTTTTAACCCCTTCACGGAGCACCGGGTTCCCTCCTGCGTTCCGTATCGTGTTCATTACCGGTGTTGCGGCAAACGGTATTACCTCCACGGGGACAACCGCATCCAGTTTCCCGGTGATTTTTGACTCGTCCACAACAATAACAACGGTCCGGGCCGCCGCGGCAACGCATTTCTCCCGGGTCTGGGCGGCTCCTCTCCCCTTGATCAGCCGGAGGGCGGGGTCGACCTGGTCTGCCCCGTCAATGCACAGGTCGATGACCTGATAATCATCAAGTGAACTGATGGGTATACCCAGTGCCCTCGCCCGTAGTGCCGCCTGGTATGACGTGGGGACACCGGTAATTTTCATGCCGTCTCTTATTTTTTCAGAGATCTTTTCCATCGCATAGAGGACCGTTGACCCGGTCCCGAGCCCTACGACCATGCCGTCTGTGACCATCTCAGCGGCCCTGTTGCCGGCCCCGCGTTTCGCAGTATCTGCTGGCTGCATATGTATCGTACCATAATTGCGCGAAGCATAGTATTAGCAATACCCTATCCCCATCCTTCCGGCAACGGAAGTCCCGGGGCTGATGCCCGTGATCGCAGGAGTGACCCCCTTAATGCGACAGGGACCGTGGCTTTGTTTTTTACAAAGAGGAATACCATGATTCCCGCAACCCTGCCTGTAGAGCATCCCCCAGGGGTGGGACAGGGAGGGGTGAGAACCCCTCCTGTCAAAGTTTTGCACTCACTGTAGCATGAGACACCAAAAAAGGAGTGGGACAGGGAGGGGTGAGAACCCCTCCTGTCAAAGAAATGAACCGGACAGGTTTTATCGGAATGAGCATTCCAGGGATCCCAAAAAAACCAGTAAAAAAAATCTTCGTGATTCTGTGGGGTCTGTTGTATTCCTTTTTATTCGTAGTATATGCGGGCCGTTGTCCCCGCACCTCCGACAAGATGAACTTCGCCGCCCCCGAAGGGCTTCCTGCCGGCGATTCAGGTGACTATGCAGTATTCCCTTGAAGAAATGAGTTTCCCATCAACCCATCCAAAACAGCGAAGAGGCAAAAAAGGAATCAGGGACAGAATATTTCTTTTAATTCCCGGGACGCAGATCCGGCGGTGCAGTCCAGCGTAATCGGCGTGATGGATACATTTCCTTTTCTGACGGCGTGAACATCGGTCCCTTCCTCGGCATCCTCGATAAGCGGCCCGTTTATCCAGAAATAAGGTCTCCCGCGGGGATCAAGCCGTTTTTCCACGCCGGTAAGGAATAGTTTATGGGCAAGCCTGGTTATCTCATACCCTCCTTCCATTACTGACGGGATGTTTACGTTTATCACGTCGGCACCGGGAGGGAATTTACGTTCAAGAAATCGTGAACAGACCTCGCGGACAACTGATTTGGCGTCCTCAAAGCTCTGCGAGTGGTACCTGGGATCGTCAAACTTATCGCCCTGGTCCTCCACCTGGAGCGAAAATGCAATTGACGGTGTGCCCTGGTTTGCTGCCTCGAGTGCAGCCCCGACCGTCCCTGATGTCATGATTGACTCAAAAGAGAGATTTTCCCCGATATTAATCCCGCTCACCACCATTGCAGGTTCGAGCCGGAGTGCATAGAGACCGATAATAACAGAATCGGTTGGTTTCCCGCCGACTGCATATGCCCGCACGCCGTTCATCTCCACTTCAGTGGCACGGATTGGTTCGAATATGGAGATAGACCTGCCTACCGCGCTTTGCTGCGTTGCCGGGGCAACAACGATAACCTCTGCGATCTGGCAGAGGGCATCATATGCTGCCCAGAGCCCGGCAGAGTTGATCCCGTCATCATTTGTGAGCAGTATCCTTGGTTTCATGTCACCTGACCATAGGTGACAGGTACACAAATAATTGATCAATCGGCATGCTCATCTTTTCCGCACTCCCATTAGTACCAGATGAAAGCGCTGCTCGCCGAATATACCGTCTTCCACGACCCCGGGCTCGCTCCTGAAGGAGCGGCAATGCTCGGAGTGCTCTCTGAAAGTTTCAGGCGCTGCGGGTACGAGGTAGTGCAGCCGGAACGCGGCGATTTCGATCGCGAAATCCGGCGTCTGGCACCCGTTTGTGACGTGGGCCTCGTCATTGCCCCCGATAACCTTCTTCCCTCGTTTACCCAGACCCTTGAAAACCTGACCCATAACATCGGGTGCGGGACGATGAGCGCAGCGATTTGTGCCAATAAGCGGCAGTCCGGAAAGATCCTTGCCGGCCATGGCATTGCCGTTCCCGAAGAGGTGTTGTCCGGGAAAAAAGTGATTAAACCCATAATGGGCTGTGGCTCATCAGGCGTGCGGTTATCAGAACTTCCACCCGGCGAAAAAGAGATCGGCCAGGAATATATCGAAGGCGAACACCTGAGTGTCAGCCTTATCGGGAGCAGGGTCATCGGAAACGCCTGCATGTATTACAGCGGTGAAGAACCGCTGGTCCTTTCGATAAACAGGCAGAATATTGAAATTGGCAGTGACGGATACTTCAGGTACCTGGGGGGCATTACCCCGGTCCGGCATGAGCGCTCGGATGAGATCATCAAAACTGCCGTATCGGCACTCAAAGTCCTTGGATGCCAGGGATATACGGGAATTGACGTCGTTGTGGGCGACAGGGTATACGTGGTCGATGTCAACCCCCGCATTACGACCAGCATTACCGGTATCGCCGCCTGTATGAAGGAGGAGATTGCAGACCTGCTGGTGAAGGCTTCCCGGGGGGAGCCTGTGCCCGAGGTCCATATGACCAGGACCGTGCAGTTTGACCGCCACGGGACGGTGACCCGCCTGTGATCGGGATCGATGTCGGCGGGGCTAATTTAAAAATTGTCGATGAAAAGGGTGTTTCTATACACTATTGCCCTCTCTACGGGGGTGCACCGTTAAAGGAACTCCTGGCCCTGCACCGGGAGCACGGGCGAAACGGTGCATATGTCGTCATGAGCGGTGAACTTGCCGACTGTTTCCGGTCAAAGCAGGAGGGAATATCGTTCATTGTTGATGCCGTGAAGGAGGTCTTTCCCTCTGCAGTGTTTTACGGGACCGACGGGAAATTTCATGCAGGTGCGGTCCCTGAACTTGCAGCCGCGAACTGGCTGGCTTCGGCAGACTACCTCCGTATTCCGTATCCTGATGCGATATTCGTTGATTTCGGGAGCACTACCACAGATATCGTCCCACTGGCCGGTTTTGATTCGCTCCTTGGTCTGACAGACCTCAAACGGCTTCAAATGGGATATCTCATTTACACGGGGGTGCTCAGGACCAGTATCCCGACACTCCTTCACTCAGCGTTCATTGCCGGTGTGAACACTCCGCTTTCCACCGAGTTCTTTGCCCAGAGTGCTGACGCACACCTTGTACTGGGACATATTGCACAAGGACTGTATACATGCGATACCCCTGACAAGGGTCCGAAAGACACGATCTCCAGCATGCGAAGACTTGCCCGGACGGTATGTGCAGACCTCGAAGAGATCGGTGAGTCCGGGGCAGTGGAGATTGCGCAGGCGTTCTGGGAGGTGCAGAGGAATATGATAATAGAAGGGATCAGGCTCGCACGGGAAAAAACCGGCGCCGGGAGAGTGCTGACTGCAGGGATCGGCGCATCCCTTATCGCGTCCCCTGCCGGGGGCGATGACCTTTTACATGCGTGCGGGCCTGTTGCAGACGCCCTGCCTGCCTTCGCCGTGCGTGAGGTGGCGAAACGAACTCCTGGTCTCTGAGTGCACTGTTGTGTGCGGCATCGATAGCGGTTACCCTGGTGCTCTACCACATGGGACTTCCGTTTTTCTTTGTGTTTCTCTTCATCCCGCTGATACCCTTATTGCAGTCACGAAAACAGGTGAAACGCTGCCCGCTGTGCGGATACGAGACCCTTTCAGACAGGGTCGGGTTCTGTCCCTATGACGGTACACCATTACACCCTGCGGGCGGCGTTAATGGAGAGGGACATCACTGAGTCCGGTATCCGGATCCCGAATATATTCGTTGTCGGGATATGGCCGGTATCCATCATCGCATAATTCCTGACAGAGCCGCGGTCAATCTGTATACCAAGCTGTCTCATCACCACAGACACCCGGAAAAGAGGCATATTTTCGGCAAGTACGATGCAGAGGTCGACCACCGGTGAACCAACACGGGTACCCGGATAAAAGGGGGAATGTGCAGACGAGACCCGGCCGCACCGGGAACAGCGATACCGCCTGACCCTGACGATGATATCGCGGGCCGTATCATTTTCAATCAGGGTGACAAACTTTCTGCTCTTCGAGTCGTACCCTGACAGAGGCCCCCTGCAATGCGGGCATTCCGGAAGGTGGGTAAACTCATGCCCTTCTGCGGCTATGAGGCCATTCTGTACCACCGCGGCCAGCATGGGCGGGACCCTTACTTTTTTTTTCATGCCTGGTTTTCTCCCCGGGTTCGTGTCAATCTGCGCACCCTGAGTATAAAATTAATGGTAAATAGTTAATATCTTAATATATTCAGTATATGTTTTAACCATGATTCATTGATTACCCACCAATATTCATCGTTTTTTGATATGTTAATCATTACTGTTAAATACGGTCCATGTTGAAATCTGTATGTCAGAGGAAAATACCATGGACTTAAAGTATGTTCAGACAACCTGTCCCTACTGTGGAACAGGGTGCACGTTCAATCTCGTGGTAAAAGACGGAAAAGTCGTTGATACTGCACCGTATCACCGCTCACCCGTCAATGAAGGCAAGGTATGCCCGAAAGGCACCTATGCCCACGAGTTCGTGAACCACCCTGATCGCCTGACCATGCCGCTCATCAAAAAGGACGGCAAGTTTGTCGAGGCCAGCTGGGACGAAGCATATGACCTGATTGCGAAAAAATTCAAGCAGTACAAGCCTGACGAGTGCGCCTGCCTCTCATCAGCACGTGTCTCCAACGAGGAGAACTACGCGATGATGAAGTTCGCCCGCGGTGTCATGAAGACCCGTCACATCGACCACTGCGCACGACTCTGCCATGCATCCACCGTTGCCGGACTTGCATCCACGTTCGGCTCGGGTGCAATGACAAATTCGATCCTTGACATTGCAGAATCAAAATGCGTGTTCATTCTCGGGAGCAACACCTTTGAACAGCACCCGCTGATCGGGCGGAAAGTGATGCAGGCCAAGGCAAACGGCGCAAAGCTCATCTATGCCGACCCCCGTTACACCCCCACTGCCAGGCAGGCAGACCTCTACATGCAGTTCCGCTCCGGCCGTGATGTCGCGATCTTAAACGGAATGATGCAGGAGATCATAAAGAACGGCTGGGAAGACAAGGAGTTCATTGCAAAGCGGACCAAGGACTATGACAAGCTCAAAGGAGTTGTCATGAAGCCCGAGTACTCCCTCGAAAATGTCTCCAACGAATCGGGAATCCCGGTTGACCAGTTAAAGACCGCCGCCGAGTGGTTCGGCAAGGCCGAGTCTGCATGCATCCTGTACTCCATGGGTATCACCCAGCACACGACAGGTGTCGACAACGTCAGGTCCGTCGCCAACATCCAGATGCTCACCGGAAACCTGGGCAGACCCGGGACCGGTGTGAATGCACTCCGTGGCCAGAACAACGTGCAGGGCGCCTGCGACATGGGTGCGCTGCCGGTCGTCTTTACCGCTTACCAGAAGGTCATCGACGAGGCGGCCCACAAGAAGTTCGCCGACGCATGGGGCTTCCCTGACGGCATCGCCGAGGCCAAGAACGGGTACGAAGTGACCACCATGATGGATGTCCTCGCCGATAAGCCCGGGGAACTCAAGTGCATGTACATCATGGGCGAGAACCCGATGATCTCGGACCCCGACCTCCATCACGTTGAGAAGGCAGTCAGGAACCTCGAGTTCCTCGTCGTGCAGGATATCTTCATGACCGAGACCGGAGAACTTGCAGATGTGGTCCTTCCCTCATGCTGCTATGCCGAGAAAGACGGAACACAGACCAGCACCGAGCGCCGTGTCCAGATGTGGAGAAAGGCGCAGGACCCGCCGGGCCAGGCAAAACTCGACTGGCAGATCATGGCCGAGATCGCGGCAAAGATGGGCTACGCAAAACAGTTCGCATGGAAGAGTGCCGAGGATATCTTCACCGAGATGGCAAAACTCACCCCCTCGTACGCAGGCATGAACTATGCACGGCTGAACAGGCCTGAGGCACTCCACTGGCCCTGCCCGACTGCAGAACACCCGGGAACCCCTATCCTGCACAAGGAGAAGTTCTCCCACCCCGACGGGCTCGGCCAGTTCTTCGCAGTCGAGTTTAAACTCCCGGCAGAAGTCCCGGATGCAGAATATCCGTTCATCCTTACGACCGGCCGCTGCCTGTGGCACTGGCACACCGGGACCATGACCCGCCGTTCCGATGACCTCGAGGCAGAAGAGCCGACCGGATGGATCGAGATCAACACCGAGGATGCAAAGGCACTCGGTATAAATGACAAGGAGATGGTCAAGGCCACATCCAGGCGCGGAACCGTCAATGTGCCCGCCCGTGTCACAAAGAATATTATGAAAGGCGTGATGTTCATGCCGTTCCACTTCAAGGAATGTGCGGCAAACGTCCTGACCAACAACGCACTCGACCCCATCGCCAAGATCCCCGAGTTCAAGGCATGTTCTGTAAAGGTCGAGAAGATCCAGGGGGCCTGAAAATGGTAGCAAAAGGTGAGATGGTCTATGCATGGACCAGTGATGCAGATATTGCAGCAAAGGCAGAGTGCGGCGGGGCAGTCACAGGACTCCTCAAGTTCGCGCTCGAGAAAAAGATCGTCGACGGTGTGTTTGCCGTAAAGAAGGGGCAGGACATCTATGACGCAGTCCCCACGCTGATCACAAACCCGGCTGACCTCAAGGACACGGCAGGATCACTGCACTGCGGTACCCTGCTCCTCTCCAAGCTGGTCAAGAAATACCTTGACGGTGCAAGCAAGATGAAGATCGCAATGCCGGTCAAGGGCTGCGACATGATGGGACTCTACGAGCTTGCCAAGAGACAGCAGGTCAACCTCGACAACATCATCATGATCGGTGTCAACTGTGGTGGTACCGTCAGCCCGATTACCGCACGGAAGATGATTGCCGACAAGTTCGGCGTTGACCCGAACACCGTTCACAAGGAAGAGATCGACAAGGGCCAGTTTATCATCGAGTACGAGGGCGGCCACAAGGGCATCTCAATCGATGAGCTGGAAGAGGAAGGATACGGGCGCCGCAGCAACTGCCGCCGCTGCAAGCTCAAGATCCCGCGACAGGCAGACCTTGCCTGCGGAAACTGGGGTGTTATCGGCGACAAGGCCGGTAAGGCAACCTTTGTAGAGGTATGCAGCGAAAAGGGTGCAAACCTCCTCGAACAGGCCGTCAAGGCCGGTGTCATCAAGACCGAGAAAGCAGACCCGAAAGGAATCGAGATCCGCAAGAAAGTCGAGTCAGCAATGCTCAAGCTTGGCGACAAGTGGCGGGCAAAGGACTTTGCAGGTCTCGGTGAAGGGCGTGCACGCCTCGAGAAGATCATGAAGGAGACCTCGCGGTGCATTAAGTGCTACCAGTGCATTGAAAACTGTCCTATCTGCTACTGCGTGGAATGCAGCACCAAGAAACCCTACCTGGTCAAGCCGGGTGAGGTACCGCCAAACTTCATGTTCCACCTGATCAGGTTCGCCCACATATCAGACTCGTGTATCAACTGTGGCCAGTGCCAGGAACTGTGTGCCATGGATATTCCAAACGCACTCTTCATGCACGCACAGCAGGTCGAGCTCGAAAAGATGTTCGGCCACACGCCGGGTGTCAGCATGGAACTCCCGCTCATGGCGCTCGTGGAAGAGCGTGAAGAGCGTGACAGGTTATCCGCAACCGGAAGCGACCAGATATTTAACGTATTCAAATAATCCCTGGTCCCTGACCCGGGAAAACCTTTTTTTATAAAAATAACTGAAAAACGGAATGATGTCCCGGGTGGTGTAAAGATGCCTTCGTTTAAATGCATTGCCAAAACCTGTTCTTTTGAGACCTCTGCCCCCACAGAAACCGGATTGATGAAAAAGATCGCCGGGCACGCGAAAACCGTCCATACCATGGACCCCATGCCGCCGGACATCCTGGCCAAGGCGAAGGCAGCAATCAAACCGTAAACAATCCATTAAAACCAGCTCTTTTTACGTTTATCGGGAGAGAAAGACTCATTTTTCTCATCATCTTCGCTGCATGGTGACGGTGTTCCTGACATAGCCCGGGCTTTTCCCCCGTGTGAGCAGAACAGGACGGCAGAATCAGAAGAGGTGTCCTTACCTGAACTATACAGGGCAGGAAGGTATCACAAGCCCCTGATTCCGGCACCATCGTATCAGAGAAAAGAAGAGCCGGTCCTGGTCCCGGGAGTGATACCAAGTCTCAGGTAGAACGCCCGGGGATCCGGTTCTCTCCCGAGGAACCTTTCGAGCAGTGCCATCCCGTCCTCCATATTCCCCGGCGCCAGGATATCGTCCCGGAATTTCATCCCGGTCGTCACATTCGTCATCCCGTCCTGTCTGAACTTTTCAACGATATCCTGCGCATAGACCATAGACCAGAGGTATCCGTAATATGAGGCATCATATCCTCCCATCAGGTGTTCGAATCTGGCAGGAAAATGGTTGCCGGGAACCAGCGGTATCCCTGTAATATTAACGTAGATCTGGTCTGAAACCTCGGTTGCGTTTATCGGACCATCCATGGTGTGGAACGCCATATCCATGGTCGTAAGGGCCACCTGCCTGCAATAGAGTAAACCGATCCCCTGGTTATTCGCTATGATCGCCTGGGAGCTGAGGTTCTTCGGGATCTTCTGTGAGCGGTTGGTGTAGTGACCCGACAACAATTCGAGCACCTCTGGATCAAAGACCCACTCCGAGAGGGTCTGGGGGGACGTCTCATAAAAGTCCATCTCCACATTGGCCGATGATAGCGTACCGTAAGGCGCCCGGGTCAGGAGCAGGTGCATCGTGTGTCCGGTCTCATGGAAAAGGACCTCGAGTTCGGAAAGATCCAGGAGCGAGGGTTTCTCCCCGTCAGGTGCCCTGAAGTTCCCGAGAATCGCTGTCACCGGGACGGAAAAGGTCCCGTTCTTCATCCTCCCGGAGATGAGAGGGAATTCGGTGAAATGGCCGTACTTGCCTTCCCGTGGATAAAGATCGAGATAGAGATACCCGATTGTTGATCCGTCCGTGCTGTTGCCGACCCGGTATAGCCGGACATCAGGGGCCCACACCCGGACATCTTTCACCTCGGTACAGGTGACACCAAACATCGGGCCATACATGCCGAACATATTTTCCAGTACCCGGTCCATCGGGAAGTACTCCCGGAACTCCTCATCGCTGAACGCATAGAGACGCTCTCTCTGGACATTCTGGAGGTAGGCGATATCCCAGGAGTCGACTGTAGTAGCGTTGGGATCAAGGCTCTTTTTTATCGCCAGGAGTTCGGCGCTCTCACTCCGGCTTTTCTCCAGGAGGGGACCTCTTAGATCCTCAAGGAACCGGGTCACATTCTCTGTGCTTCCCGCCATCCGCCCGTCCAACCGGTAATCGGCCCAGGTTGCATATCCGAGTTCATGGGCGATCTGCTGGCGGAGCATGAGGGCTTCCTCCAGGAGTTGGGTATTCTCCTCCCCCTGGCGGTTGTAATAAACCGACTGCATCCTTTTTCGTGTCTCGCTCCGGTCTGCATATGACATCACCGCCGAATAATCCGGGGTTTTGGTGGTGACGATATAGGTACCCCGATCCGTTTTTGTAAACGTCGAAAGCACCTCCGGTGGGATCCCGGATAGGTCGCTGGTGATGAACTCAACCGTTGTATTGTCGCTGTTCAGGTTCGCGATAAACCTGCCTTCGAGCGATGCGAGCTCAGATCTCATCGATCGTACTGCATCGAGCCGGTCTTCCGCGAGAGAGAGCCCGTTCTTTTCAAATCGTTTGATAGTCACCTGGAAGAGACGTATTTCACCGGGGTTCCGCGGGACCTGATCTTTCAATGCATCGTAGATATCATGGCGCATAAAGGTGTTGCTGATGAACGAATTCGCTGCTTCTTCGCATGCCATACCTTCGGACGCGATCCGGGTATCCGGATGGACATAGCCCATGAGGATCAACGGCCGGGTTGCGTCCAGGTAGTCAGTCATCACCTCGTCGAACCTGACAAGCGTCGTATTAAAAGTGCGCTCTTCCGGGGGAAGGGTTACAATGGCATAGAGGGATGCCTCTGCGGTTCTGGTCGCTTCATCGGAAATCCGGGTAATTTCACCGGGAGAATACTCAGTCCTGATCGGCCCCGCCTGATCCGCAGACGAGCTTACAGGAGTAATTACGGAAGATGCGGATCCTTCCTTCATATCCGGATTACCCGGCTGGATGCATCCTGCAACCATAAGCAAGATGATGATCAGTGCGATGGCGCCAGTGGCCGGTAAAAATGACAACTTCCCCTTCATGGACGTTCAACAGCAATCCGTGCGACAGGGGAACCGATAAAGAATTCCTAAAGGCACCAGCAAAAATCCTTTCAAACGTCCCGGGATTGGAATTGGATACATGCCGAAAAATGGTCAATGCACAAGTCTGAAAAGTCTGCCGTTGATGATTCGGGGGCTTTCCCGGAACGAGAGTGAATTTTTCTAAGGAAACTGGGGGTTGCCCTTCTGTCACGGATCTCTCCTTGGCAACCCCCGTGCTGATGCATACACAAAATCTTCACACTTCAGCTCATCCCGAAAATTCCGACTCTATCCAGTCCCGGATCTGGTCCCTGATCCTCCGGAACCCTTCGAGGATCTCTTCATCATCCCCTGCCTCAGCAGGGCCCGGGAACGGGTGATGAATGGTACGGTCCGCCCGCGGGAGGACATGACATACCTTGTCTGCGCAGTCGCAGAGAGTGACAACAGTGTAAAAATCCTTCCCCATGAACTCCTGTATCGACTTCGAACGCTGGCCTGAGATATCGATCCCTGATTCTTCCATGACCCTGACTGCATACCGGCTCACGCCTGCAGGATTTGTCCCGGCAGAAAAGACCGTATAACGGTCCCCGTAACCATGTCGCAGGAGCCCTTCGGCCATCTGCGACCGAACGGAATTATAGGTGCATACAAACAGTACTGCTGGTTTCGTGACAGTTTCTTTGGGCACAGTGGATATCCCCGGCTTTATTTTATCTCGATCCGTTCCCCGGTCACCATGTAATAGACTTTTTCTGCAATCTTGCAGGAATGGTCGGCACAGCGCTCAAGGTACCGGGCTATCATCAGGTAATTGGTGCACCGGGTAATCAGCCTTGGATCCTCCATCATGTAGGTCACCCCATCACGAAAGATTGTATGCCGCAACGCATCGACACGGTCGTCCCGCTCGGAATGGTGCGAAATGTAGGTGAGGTCTTCGAGCTCGTACCCCCTGAGCGCGTCATCAATCATTGAGAGGACAAGGTCCCCCATGTGGGGAAGGGAGAGCGCCGTGACAAGATCGGTATATTTCGTCTCGTTGTTGACGGTTTTTATCACGACGTTGGCGATATCCTTCCCGTACCTCCCGATCCGCTCATTTGCTCCTATCACCTTGAGCGAACAGGCAATCATGCGCATATCCCGTGCAACAGGCTGGTAGAGCGCAATCAGCCTGTACATCTCCTCTTCAAGGGTATCATTGAGTACGGTCAGCTCACCTTTCCTCTGTTTGACAGACTCGGCGAGCCCGACATCGTTTCGTTCCAGCGCATCCAGAGAGTCCCGGAGCATGGACCGTGCATGGGTGCCCATGTGGAGGATCTCAATTTTCTTTTCGGCCAGTTCTGCATGAAATTTTTCTGACATTAAAATCACCTATCCGAACCGGCCGGTAATGTAATTCTCGGTCAGTTCTTTGCCCGGGTTTTCAAATATCTGTGCCGTTTCACCGTATTCGACCATCTCACCGAGGTACATGAAGCCGGTATAGTCGCTCACGCGTGACGCCTGCTGCATGTTGTGGGTGACAATAATCACGCAGTAGTTTTTCTTCAGCTCCTCGATAAGGGCTTCAATCTTTGAGGTCGCAATCGGGTCGAGTG
>JBFYKV010000157.1:0-10678 GCA_041305745.1 Methanoregulaceae archaeon
GTTCTCTCAATATTTCACTTTTGCCGCACTCCCAATTCCGGCACTCCCGGGGCTGATGCCCCGCCGCTCTGGCCCCCCATAATGCGATAGGGACCGTGCTCAGGTTCTTATAAAAATCTTAAGATCCCAAGCAACCCTGCCCACTGGACATCCCCGGGGGTGGGGCAGGGAGGGGTGAGAACCCCTCCTGTCAGAAAAATGAATCCAAAAAGTTTGATAGATATGAGGATGTCAACAAAGCCAAAAGATCAATTGATCTCGTTTCAATGGCACTTTGCAAAAGTGCTTTTCCCAAAGACAGGGATGCCGCGGTAATGTACACTATTTTGAATCAGGTGGAATGTGACGCGATGATGCATACCGGTTTTCCGGTGCAGGGAAAAAAAATAGGGAGGGCACACGGTCAGAGAGGCAGGTCCGGGGCCAGATCCTTAGCCGGGACGCATAACGGACCCTTGCAGGTGCAGCCGGTGATGACCGGGGTAAAAGGGACCGCAGCGGGACGGTGTGAAGCTGCTGGTCAATGAGGAGATTTTCGTGCACGGCCGGACGTCGGGAGCCGGGAATGGAAGAAATTTACTCATATACCTGAATCTGAAAAATTTTTACCCCGGTACGTGAGCGTATAAATCTCTATATTCTCTACAATAAAATATATTGAATATGAGATAACTCTATAATAATCCCGGTAGAACAATTATCCGGAGCAATCCAGTCGATAACATAAAAAAAATCAGGAAAAAATGCGGGGATGAATGAATTAGCGTGAATTTCATCCTAATATGGAGAGATGTCCGTAGCATCCCGCCATATATATATCTCTAAAAACGGTATTTAAAGATTTCCTTTATCCGGAGTGATATTCATGAAAACGGCTGGCATTCCCGAGGCTTATAAGAAATACTGTTACCTTCTCGGCCGCGAACTGGACCGCTCGCCCAACCCCTCCATTGCACGCATGCTCTACCAGGTCGACGCAGAGATGACCCCGGGCATGTTCATATCCTTATGGATCGTCACCACCCTTGCAGCCGGTGCAGGGATGCTGTGTGCCGGGCTTCTTTTATTTGCAACCCCTTTCAGCCCGTTCCAGCTGGAACAGCCCCTGCTCTATATCCTGATATTCCCGGTCATCGGTATCGGAGGAGTGGGAATCGGGTTCCCGTTTTACCTGCAGACCCAGATCTCAAATAAAAAGATGGATATCGAGCGGAAACTTCCGTATGCACTCTCGTTTATGTCCATCCTGGCGAGCTCCGGGGCCACTCCGCTCGATGTTCTGAGACGTGTGGCCAGGGAAGACTATGGACAGATCTCGAACGAGTTCAAGAAAGTCCTCTTCCGGACCGATGTCCTCGGGGAGGATGTCGTCACCGCCATGCACTCGCTGGTAAACAATACTCCCTGTGAACTCTTCAGGGACATCTGCATTGACATCACGAACATCATCTACAGCGGAGGGGGTTTAAAGGGCTATCTTGAAGGCAAGTCCAAGGAACTGATGTCTATCAGAAGGCAGACCTACAAGGAATTCGTAGACTCCCTTGCAGTGTTTGGCGAGGGGTACCTGGGAGGCGTGGTGATGATCCTCACCCTCTCGGTCCTTGGTATCGTAATTTCCGGGGCCCTCGGCATTGAACTCGGCCCTTTTACCCCTGCACAGATGTTTGACATGCTGATCTACGTGCTCATCCCCCTGATCAACATCATATTTCTCCAGATGCTCTCGGTGAAATATTCAAGTACTCCCTGATTCCCATGAAACAACTCCTTGAAGGCCTCTACCTGAAGTACAATATCAGGAGGGAATATTTCACCGTCCTGGTCCCCGTCGTGATAGCGCTACTGGTCGTTGCAGGGGCATACTTCTCGGGTCTTGCCAGTGTCCCGGGAGCAGAGAAGACGGCAGAGAAGTCAGACCGGCAGAAAGCATACGAAGAGCTGATGAAACAGATGGACGCAGAGGAGAGCGGGGGTGCTGTTCCCGCAACCGCTGAAGAGACACCTGAACCGGCGCCTTCACCGGTCGGGCTCGACCATGTCCTTGTTATTGCCATCGTCCTCGCCATCACACCCTATGCCGTTGACATTACACTGGAAAAAAGGCGTACGCGGAAGAAGGAAGAGCTCTATACCGAGTTTCTTTTTAAGCTCTCTGAACTGATGCGGGGAGGACTGGACCCGATCAAGTCTGTCCTCGAGCTTTCAAAGACCGATCTCGGGATCCTTACCCCGCATGTACGACTGGCCGCCACGGCGATGACATTCGGGAAGTCCTTCGAAGAGGCGATGAAGGCGATGACCGGCACCATGAAAAGTGAGCTGATCACCCGGTACACCCTGCTCGTCGTGCAGGCGTCCTACAGCGGCGGGTCCACCTCCGATCTCATCCTCAAGGCATCCGAGGATATGCGGAGCATTATCGGGATCGAACGTGAGAAGGAGGGGAGTCTTTCGCAATACACCTTCATCTTCTATTTTGCACAGGGGATAGTCTTCTTCATTGCCCTGACCCTGACAACGTCTCTTTTACCGTTCCTGCAGGGCATGGGCGGGTCATCCATTCTCGGCAAGGGCGACCAGATGCAGGACCTCGATTTCACGGGAGGGTTTTTCCACCTGATAATGGTCAACGCCTTCTTCGGCGGGCTTATCATCGGGAAGATCAGCGAAGGCGAGGCCCGTTTCGGGCTGAAACATTCTGCAATCCTGATGGCCGCCGGGTACGTCGCGTGTGTAATGCTCCTCATCCCTGCCGGGCAGGCACCGCCTCCCGGGGATGTGACCCTGAAAATTATCTCCGGGAACGGGCAGCAGGGTTTTCCGGGCCTGCCCCTGCAGGAGCCTCTCGTGATCGAGGTCACCGGCAAGGAAGGGAAACCAAAGGACCGGGCAGACGTGCAGTTTTCAGTCAGCCCGTCCGGAGCCGCGAAACCGGACTCGACGAAGACAGGGGCTGACGGGAGAGCCGGGGCCAAAGTGATCCTGGGTATTGAAGACGGCCCATACACCATCACCGCCACCTGCGAAGGCGTGAGCGTGCAGTTACAGGCAATGGCAAAGAGCGAGGGAGGATAATGACGAAAAAGAGTAATTCACAAAGAGTACCGAAAAGAGCACGATGGGTTGCAGCTTGTGCAGTTCTGCTGATCTTCATGACCTGCGTGTCACCGGTCCCTGCATCTGTAAACGTGTGGCGGGTCCTGGTGGAGCCGGACGGAGAGATCGTCGGAAACCAGACACGGGTGACAGTGACCGCCTACATGGATATTTTTTCCGAAGGCGACATGACATTTTCTCCTGACAACACCCTCCGCATGTGGACGGACCTCGAGGAGGCAGTCTGGGCCCCGGTCATTTCCTATGACGGCAGGCTGACAGAACTTCCTCTCCGCAGGAGTAAAAGTGTTACCCTCACCTCCTGGGACCTCTCCTATCCTTCGGGAAAGGGTGAAGGCCTGAAGGTAACGTTAAAGGGGTGGGCGCCGGGGGTCGGTTCGGACCAGGACAAGACCCTTCTGCGCATCGCGGAGGAGTCTCCACACGGCATCATCAACAACTCGGAGACAAAAAGGACCGCGAAAGTGCTCTATCGTGCCGGTGCAAAGCGGGAAGAGAACCCTGAAATCCCCACCGGTTCGCTGCATGTCACGTCGGTCCCGGCCGGGGCACGGATAGTGATGGGTGGGGAGGACAAGGGAGTTACCCCGGCCACGCTGGAACGGGTTCCCGCCGGCAACTGTACACTCGCCCTCTCCCTTGCAGGGTATCATGATGCCGTCCTCTCGGTGTCAGTTCCTGCCAGGCAGACCATGGAAGTCTCGACACACCTTATCCCCGGGACGGGTTCCGGAACCGGAGTACTGCTAGTGGAATCAACGCCTGAAGCGGCAACCGTGGTCCTGGACGGTACAAAAAAAGGCATCACGCCCCTCACTATCGACGCTCTTTCCCCGGGGACGCATGCCCTCCGCCTCGACCTGGACGGGTATACCTCCTATGACGGAACGGTCCAGGTGACCGCAGGAGGCACTATTACCCAGTCGGTCCACCTGACCCCGCTTTCCCCGGTCATGCAACCGGCCGGTGAGTCCCCTGCACCCGTGACGCAACCTGATCTCCCGGGCGGCGTATTAATCACTTCCGGCCCGACGGGTGCCGATATTATCCTTGACGGGGAGTTAAAGGGGATCACACCGATGAAGATCTCTCCTCTCTCACCCGGGCCTCATACGCTGAAACTGTCACTGCCGTTCTTCTCTGATCACACAGAGACCTTTACCCTCCTTGCAGGAGAAGAGAAGGAGCTGAATTACTCCTACGAGCTCTCTGAATTCCGGCTCCCGGGCCTGGGCGCCATTACCGGAATCTTATCGGGAATCAATATCGGGCTTCCCTCCCTTCCTTCCGGCGATGACCAGAAGAGCGATGCCGGGAAATCCGACAGGGAAAAAGCATACGAGGACCTGATGAAGCAGATCGGCGAGGACGGTGGATGATATGGTCAGAGGGATGAGCAGGGGATTTTCATGGCACCGGTATATACTGCCTGGAATGGTCCTCGCATTCTGCCTTCTTCCAGGATGTCTTCATACCGATACAGTGAGTCCTGCAAAGGATGCAAACACGTCTATAGAGATGGCCAGTTTCATGGGGGTTTCCGGGGGGGAATCGTTCTTCGTCTTTGGCAAGGCGGTGAATACCGGGGAGTCCGCGGTGGAGAAGGTCGTCCTCGTCATCGATTTCAAGGATAAAGACGGGAATATTGTGGATTCCCGCGCTATCTCCTCTCCGGGAAAGATCGCGGTGAACGGCACATGGGACTTTGAGGTTTCGCTCGACGGTCCGTCGGCGCAGGAGGTCAGGTTTTACAATATTACCGTGCTGTACTGAGTACCAGCGAATGAATCCAACGCTTTTTTTCGGCCCATCGCGCCTTTTTAAGAACCGTTGCGACGGTCCCGGTCGCCGGCAGGGTAGACGGTATTCTGGAATGCGGTACGACTTGTCTGGTGTAAGGGCGGCGATGCCATGGCTATTTGCCACCACCCCAAAGATTCAGGAGTCTTTATACCCATACAAACCAGCGAAGAGATCAAAAAACGGTCCCGGGGGACACCATTGTGTAACGAAGGGGTTGTCCTGGATTATATCTAACCAAGCCGTTCCCTGGTATCGATCTGCAGGCCCTCATCCGTCACGGTGAAGAGGATCATCCTGTCCACGGGGATTGCACCTTTCATCTTCAGGACATACATGTAGCGCTTTATCTTGTCCCCTTCCTGCATGGCCAGAAAACGGATTACCCCGTCGGCCATCGCCCTGAGCAGCTGCTCCTGCTGAGCCGGCAGGACACCCATGTCAGAGACCATGAGAAAACTTCCCCCGCCCCTGCTTTTCCGGCGGATTTCAGAGAGAAAGGACCGGAATTCAGGAAGCGTCATGTCGAGGAACATGGAAGAGACGGTATCAAGGATACAGAGGTCCCCGGTGCAGTGTTCCCGGATGGGGTCAGGTCCGTGGCAATGATCAATGAACTGCAAAGAAGGACTGACCTTCATCTGATAGCGGGTCATCTGGGATACGATGTCCTCCTTGAAATGCGAGGTCAGGTAGACGACCGGTTTTCCGGTCTGAGCCGTCTCTGCCGCAATTTTCTGGGCATAAAAGTCCTTCATGCAGCCGGATTCCTCTTCGATCAGAATGACGCTCTTTTCAGGAATACCCTCCGGGCTGTCGTCAGGAAACATCGTATTATTATGGGAAGCGGAAGGTAATAAGGTCTTTTCAGCACTGCTATAGAGATACTTAGGGAGCAGGTGAAGGTATCGTGAGTAAATACCGGGGCCTGATTAATCTCTGCGCTTTCAATTTTTTTACCTGATTTGAATCGAAACCAGGGCACAAACAGCAAGACATTCAATTAAAAAGAGTGAATGTCAAAAAGAGTTAAATAAAATGAAATTTATAGCAAAAAAATAGCAGATTTCATTTTTAATGAAGAGGGACCGGGGTGGTTTGCATGGAAAAATACCTGGAGAAGGGGAGGGAGCTTTTTTACAGCCCGTGGGCCATTGCAATAGTCCCTCTTTTTGCAGTCCTTGCCGACTACGGCCTTACGTTCCTCCTGTCCGGGGGAAGAGAGTTCATCCTGGCCTACGAGGCAAGCCCGCTCCTCAGGTTCGCAGTTGAGAACGACATGGTGCTCGTGTATATGGGAGGGCTGATGGCGTTTTATTACCTGGCAGCATTCCTGGTACTCACCTTTCTCTCGGGTTCCGATCTTTACCCGGTCGGAGTAGCCCTGATATCCCTTGTCAGCCTCACGCACCTCCTCGGCGGTCTCTCGTGGTATTTTCGGAACCCGCTCTATTCTGATACGGTCATCGGGCTCTCCCTGATAAGTATCATGATCTCCCTGTTCCTCTTTGCCTATTCCGTTTCCAGGAGCCTGAAAGTCATGGGCAAATCAGAAGGGTCCTGACTGCCGGTAATCCAAAAAAGCAGCAATATTTACTTTATTTTAATATTAAGCGTATATCCGGTCCAATTTATGGGAGAGTAAGATCGGAATGTTTTAGTGATCCCGGGAAAATGATGATTGATTTTATATGTCCTCGGATGTGGGTGTAAGCGGGTTGCAGGATGAAAATACCAGTGAAGATCTCCAGAAGAAGAAATTTGAAGAATATATGGAACTGCGCCAGAAAAATGTGCGTAAATGTCACTTCAGTTACCGGCGAAAGATCTGAACCCTCTCAGTCTCCCTGGTATTCCTGCCGGGACGGGAGTATCTGAAACCACACCTGTTCCGGCTCCTGCTTTGCATGAAAAATATGCCATATTTCTGATCCCGGGACTTATTTCTTTTTCCAGGCGGAAACGGCGGGTCACGGTTACCCGGTGTTTTTACCCTTTTTTCCGGTCAGCTGCACCAGTTTATAGACCATCTCCTCGATCCGGTAGGGTTTCGGGAGAATATCGGCAAACCCGCGTTCCCTGAAACGCGCCATGGTCGGCCCGCCCGAGTACCCGGACGATGCGATCGCCACTACATCCGGATCTTCTTCTCTCATCAGCGCGAGCGCTTCCTCGCCTCCCATTCCACCCGGGATGGTGAGGTCAAGGATCACCGCATCGAAAGGGTCCTGCATGATTCGCGCCACCCGGTAGCGGGCTGCCGCTTCCGCCCCGTCACGGGCGACCTGAACTTCGAACCCCCGGGCTGCAAGGAGGGGGGGGATGGTGGTGATTATCTCCTCGTCATCATCGAGGACCAGTATCTTTCCTGTCCCCCTGATATTTTCCGGGATCTTCTCTCTCTTCACGGGGGGTTTATTGGTGGCGGGCAGAAAGAGCGTAAATGCAGTTCCCCTTCCGACCGAAGACTCAACAGTGATGGTCCCGCTGTGTTTTCGCATGATGGAGAGCGAGGACGCCAGTCCGAGGCCGGACCCGCTCTTCTTGGTAGTAAAATACGGGTCAAAGATCCGGGCCAGGTTCTCTTCTGGTATTCCGGTCCCCTGGTCCTTTATTGTAATGGCGAGGTAGTTTCCGGGCGGGAGGCTGTGGGCAGGAGTATCTGTATGCTCGTTGCAGGCGGTAATCTCGATTATCCCGCCTGATGGCATCGCCTGGTCCGCGTTGATCAGGATGTTCTGCAGGACCTGGGATATCTGCCCCTCATCGACTTCCGATGGCCACAGGTCATCGTCGATATGGAAGACGACCCGTGATTTTTTCCCTTTCATCACGAAATCCACGTTGTCCTTTATTATTTCGGCGATATCCCTGGATTCCTTCAGGGGCGCACCGCCTTTCGAGAAGGTAATCAGCTGCCTGGTGATCTCCCGGGCCTTCACCACCGCCCTTTCGATCTTCTCAAGGGTGGTGAGCAGGGGGGAGTCATCTTCCAGCTGGCCGCGGGCAAGCGAGATATTTGCATTGACCGCAAGGAGAATATTGTTGAAGTCGTGGGCGATCCCCCCGGCAAGCACCCCGAGCGATTCCAGCTTCGTGACCTTCAGGATCTCCTCTTCCCTCCTGACCTCCATTGTCACGTCGCGGATGATAACCACCCACCCGGAAATCTCCCCGCCGGCTGTCCGGATGGGAGCGGTCGACAGGGAGACCGGGATGAGGGATCCGCGCTCGTTATTCAGACCAAGTGCGGTTCCTGCAAGTAAGGAGTCTTCTCCCTGTACAAGGTCAGAAAGTGAGTACAGGACCCGTTTTTTCGTATCCCTGTCGCAGAGGGTGACCGCGTCGGAAAAAACCTTTCCTGTGAGATCTGCTTCTTCCCTTCCGATCAGGGCTGCGGCAGCATGGTTACAGAGGGTGATGGTGCCCCCGGCATCGATGGAGATCATCCCTTCGGCCATGGATGATATGGTGATGTCAAGGCGCTCCTTCTCCTCGGCAATGGCCTTCTCTGCACCTTTCCGCTCCTCGATCTCCCAGTAGAGCTCTTCGTTCACGCTTGCAAGCTCAGATGTACGTTCCTCGACCAGCTCTTCCAGCTGGGTCCGGTACAGCGAGAGTTCAAGGTCCATCTTCTTTCGATCAGTTATATCCCTGGCGATCCAGAAGATACCCGGGACACCTGCCTCGTTCTCAACAATGCTCGAGTTGACATCGAGGATCTTCACGTTCCCGGAGTTGTCCTTTATTTCGAGCTCGTAGGTGATCCTGCCGGTATCCGGACTCTCCTTACTCCGGGGCGGGATCGCGTCGAGCACCTCCCTTCCCCTTCCTGTTGCAAGGTCATGGACCCGGAGGGTGCAGAGGGTTTCGGGGGTATACCCGGTGACCCGGGACATCCGGAGATTGACCGACGTGAAACGGCCGACTGTATCGAGGGTGCAGATGATGTCATTTGCCTCCATGAAGAGGCGGGAATACCGTATCTCGCTCCGGGCCAGGCGTTCCTGGGAGGTCTGGAGTGCCCCGAGCATGGTGTTCACCGCACCGGCGACCGAGGCGATCTCGTCATTACCTGTTACCGCCACCCTCGAAGAGAGGTCCCCGCTTTTGCCGATGCGGATTAACCTCGCGTTGAGGCGGGAAAGGCGGGAAAGGACCGTTTTTTCGAGGACCACGATCATCAGGGCGGCGCTGATGATGAGAATTGCAATAAGGGACCCGAGGGTATAAAAAATGACGTTCCGTCCTTCCTGCATGATTCCCCGGTCCATGGTGACCGCCGCAAGAAAGGCCGGGTCTCCGGATATATCGCGAAGAAGGGCATACCCTTCGACCGTCTCACCGTCAGCCCGGCTCACGACGGATGATCCTGCCATGAGTTCCTGCAGTATACCGGAACGGTCCCCCTCCTCCAGGGCCGGATTGATTTCAGACAGGGTGATTGCAAGCTGTGTCCTCTGTGAGAGGAGTTCAATCTCCCGGGCGTCGATATAGCGGCCGACCACGAGGTACCCTTTCCTGATTTCCCCGACGTTCACCGGTTCGATGGCTACGATCATGGGCCCGGAGTTCAGGCGGAGGATCCCGTCCCTCTGATCGGCAGACCTCCCCTGTAGAAAGATATCCTTCTCGTCACCCAGCTGGACAAGGAGACTCTTTGGAGTCGGCATCTCGTGGTTATACTCAAGGTTCACAAATTTGTGATAGATAATATCGCCATTTTCATCAGCAAGGATGATGATATTCAGGTTTGAACCCACAAAGAGCTCGTCCGGGAAAATGCCAATCCCGGATGCCGGGGATTCCTGTGAGAGTGCCTTCTTTATCTCTCCGGACTCGGCGACAGCTGCCCCGATGGTATGAAGCCTGGTGACCTCCTCGTCCACGGCGTACATCGCCCGGTCCACGTTCTTTGCAGTTGTCTCTGATTCGAGTTTTTCGAATCCGCCGGCGACCATGGCCTGGGAGATAAGGATAAGGATGATGGCGAGGACGAGGAAGACCCCGGCGATCATGAGGATGGTGCGGGTACGGATGGAGTACCGGGAGCCCGGACCGGATTTTAAAGGCAATACAGCCTGAAGGGTCTTTTTGAATGACTGGAATCTGCTCATATCCGGTCCCGCAGGGTGGTGCATCCAGAATACATTGGGACAGGAATGAATATAGGTTTCTTATATAAAATATAGAGACTATGGTGTAATCTATATAATAATGGCATAAGGTATATTTCACTCGATCGCGATTACTCTGTGATGAAGTCAGCAGAAAAACAGGTGAAGGTGCCCGGAAGGAAAAGCCGTAAGAAATTTCCCATATTATGGTTTATTTTACCTCTCGCCTGCGTTCTGCTCTTTATTTTTGCCACCGGGTGCATCCATCCCGGGACAGCTGATACCGGAAAAAAGGAACAGGTGAACCTGACGGTTTCAGGATCGACCACGGTCCAGCCGGTCTCGGAGATGCTTGCCGGGGCATTTATGGCTGACCATCCCGGGGTCCGGGTAACTGTTCGCGGCGGCGGTTCAGGGAAGGGAGTAAGCGAAGCAGGTACCGGAAATGTATCTATTGGTGCAGCTTCACGGATGCCCGAGACCGAAGAGATGACCAGGTACCCTGACCTCATTGTACACCGGATCGGTGGGAGCGGTATCGTGATTATTGCTCACCCTGACTTCCCGGGCGATATAATACAGAAGGATGACCTCATCAGGCTGTATGACAATAAAAGCGAAAATACCGGAGGTTACCCTGG
>JBFYKV010000158.1:0-8208 GCA_041305745.1 Methanoregulaceae archaeon
AAATAATGAATTTGCAATTTATAAACACAGGATAAAGCAAAAAACAGACAGTGACATCGAAAATTTCGAGTATGCACTAAAGGCAATACCTGATGCCGCAATTATTGTCAATCTCAAGGGAAATGTTGATTTCGTCAACCCGGCTGCAGAGAGTATTACCGGTTGGAAGAACGAAGAGATGAAAGGAAAAAATTTTTTCCGTGAATCTGATTTCAAAAGTACCCAGTACAAATCATATTTTGACAAAATCACCGTGAAAAATATAATCGAGAGAGGTTCTCTGAATTATCTGCATGATATTGTATCAATTACCACAAAAGGCGGCACCCGGAAAAATCTCTGCCTCACCACCGGGCTTGTCAATGACGATGAAGGGGGCGTTAAGCGAATCATTTACTTTTTTAGGAACTACCAGCCGGATATTGTTGCCACTGAAATTAAAACCAGAGGAGCCGAAACGGGATGCCCTGATCTGCTGAATGCACTGCCATATCCCGCTCTTGTCATGGACAGCGATTTAAACATACTCTACTACAACACACAGTTCCTGGACCTTGCAGCAGGCATGGGGATTACTCAAAATCTGCTTAATAAACCTCATTCCGGGCGGAAAATTGCATTTGCAGGTACTTATCACGAGTATGAGGAGGTGTTCAGGACCGGGAATCCGGGGATTTCAATAAAAAATCTGCACGGGCCTGAGCGGAATGAAAAGGTCGAGGTTCATAAAAATCCTGTTCTTTCCGGGAAAAAGGTCCTGTCGGTGCTTACAACCATACGACCTGTGGAAAGCGATCCAGACCACATATTAAGAGTACTTTTTGAGAACCTCTCTCACATGACCCGTAAATTTGAGGAGACCTCGGAAAAGGTTAAAAAAATCAACGAGCCGCTTTCCAGTATTTCCGCAGTCATTCTATCTCTGCCGGGAGATGATTCGGCAGTCATTGCAAGGGATGCCAGCCGGATTTCGGATGTGGTAAAAGATGTATCGGGCGATTTTCTTCTGTACCGGCAGGTACTTGATTCGCTGCAGTCGCTGGCTGACAGATCACGGAGATAATCCTTTTTCATTTCATTTATTAACCTCTTTTCAGGTACTGTCCGGATGATAGTGCCGTGAAGAAAGGTCTGCCTAATTTCCGGCAGATTACTCACGAGGCCAAAAATCCCGGGCATTACATCATCAGGTTCCTGGATTTCCATCTCTGTCTGAAATCATCCCTGACAAAAGAGTATCTGGCAATGACAGGAGGAAATAAAAATTACGCTCTGTTGACATCTTCATTTCGACAAGACCCGTTGGATTCATTTTCTGACAGGGGGGTTTTTTACCCCTCCCTGCCCCCCCTGCGGAAGGCTTGTCCCCAGGCAGGGTTGATAGGAACTCTATTACATTTAATAACCATCCGGCACGGTTACGGTCCCATTGTGGTGGCAGAGCGAATAAGCAAAGATTTTTGCTCACATCACAGGATGTCAACAAAGCGCGCTATGAGCCGTTGGCTCATAAATGAGCATTTGAAACGGATAACCGCGATAAACCGGACTTTTTCATACCAGCCAAAAATTATTAAAATGTTGCAATGGGGTGGGCACCAGAAAACAGACTCTTATGAGTTTGTATTGAATAGGCCGTGAACTGGCGCTCTGGTCCCTTTGTGGACCTTCAGGATCCGGCCCTTTATATTAATTTCTGACTTTATTTACTTTATTTATAAGGTTTCATCCCGTTTTTCCAAATATTATCAGGACTTAATGCACAGAAAATTCCCTATTTAAGTATATGTGCGGCATCTCATTTGTCGTAAAAAAGTATAATGGCCGGTAAAAAAATTTTAAGGCTTAAATATTGGAATATATATCAAATTAAGGCGTATCGAATGAAAAAGGGATGCAAAAAAAACAGGTAAATTATGCGCGTTATTTTATTATTATTGTTAACGATTCCGGGGGCTTCCTCGCTATAAGAAAATTATATATATATCATAAGACAATCACGATATGCCTCAGAGGGGATCGCTGGGGATACATGCCCGCTGCAAGGAAGTTACAGATCCAGACGGCAAAAAGATCTGTGCATATATGGGAAAAACATTGCACCGGGTGCCGAACAAATGTTCAGGTAACATTGCGCTAAACGAAATGGATCCATTGTTCGAAACGGCAGAATGAACAATGGAAAAAAAAGACATCTCGTTTAAGGGCCGTTTCAATGTTCAGGGAACATGATGCCGTGACAAATTTGAATCCGGAACTCAAAACGGCGGAAGAATTCCGGATGATAAAGACATACTGCCATGGGGCCGAACATGTGTTCCGGAATTAATCCTCTCGTGGGGCATTTGCTTTTGCTCCTCCTCATATATTTTGATCCGGAGTTGTTTTTAAAAGGAAGTCTTAACCCGGGTATCCATGGTAAAATCTCATAAAACTGGCTCTACGCGATTCCGTGTGGGCAACTGTATTCCAGTTTAAGCATAGTACATGAGGGCAATTGCCACTATATCACCGACAGGATGAACTTCGCCGCTCCCAAAAATACCGCGATGGCTCCGCCTGACGAAACCGGGGCGACGATTGCGGTCGCCAACAAAGATTATACATGTGTCCTCTGATGAAAGATGAGATAATTCATTGTGCCCACCGACTGCGGCGATTCAGGTGGCTGTTTGCTTCCACCTCAAAGATTCAATGTTCCATAACCCCATACGAAACCACAAAGTGACATAAAAATGATTCATTTCTATGCGAAGACAGGGGAATAATAATTATCAGGTCCCTGACCGTCAGGTCTGGTGATCTTACCCCGGAACGGCGGATATTCTTCTTGGCATTCCCTGATGAGCTGGTCACGATCCCGCCGGATATAGATGATCGCGGTTGCGATCTCTTCGGGTATTATGAACGGACTAATGTAACTGCATGACTTTAACAGGCTATCCCAGGTCATTCTTTCAGGCGGTAAAAGATATGGAAGAAACAGAGGATATCATCACAGGAGGCTTCTGCCCTGCCGGATATCCGGTCAGGGCATTCACCATTGGATTGAACGTTCATTCGGTGACTTAGTTGGACACTAATACACCTGCAATAAAATGGATACGAATGATTATTAAATGTTTTGAAATTCAAGACTTTAAAAATCCCTTTTTATTTTACAAATGAACAAAAAATATAGGATTTTTATCACAATTATCAAGTTTCCGGCTCCACATTCATGTATTGCCTGCCGGCAGGGATTTTTTAGGCTCTCATGAATGTAGACTGGTCATCAGGGGTGAATGAAATGAGTTCCGGGGAATGGTACGATATGTTCTGGTCCGGGATGTCCGACTGAACAGTTCAGGGCACTCTGTGCATGGGATATCGTGATCAACGAATGTTTTTTTCCGGCACTTTAAGGTCCGGGATCAGACTTTAAACTTATAAGTCCCGAACGGAATTCTTCGATGTATTC
Organism: Methanoregulaceae archaeon; assembly: GCA_041305745.1. Taxonomy (GTDB): domain Archaea; phylum Halobacteriota; class Methanomicrobia; order Methanomicrobiales; family Methanospirillaceae; genus UBA467. Next base: position 3,461 of record JBFYKV010000158.1, read on the forward strand.
CTGCATTGAGAGGCTCCCGTCGGGAAAGGGGCAGTCGATGTCGCGAAGGCGTTCAATAGTCGGGTTTGTCGGGAGCAGGAGATCAACAGGTATTCCCGAGTGCCTGCTCCCGAGGATCATCGCCTCGCGAAAGATCCCGATACAATAGGCAATCCTCTTCTGATAGCATCCTTTCGTCCGTTCAAGATATTCAGCGATACGGTAGGTCTCGATTTTTAAGAAATCATCTTTTATCCGCATATCAGGACAATTTCCAAGCATGTAGTGATAGTGGGAGTAAGGATACATTCTCTCGAGCTCTGCCGGGACAGTGCCGCAGGTTCCAAAAATGATTATCTGGTAGTCCCGGGGGTCGAGGGTGGAATCAATCACCTTTCGAAAGAGCCGGTGACTGGGACTTGCACTATAGGGTTTTTTTACAGCGCACGGGATAAAAATTCCAATCTTTCCGGGTCTGATATCATATTCGCCGACAATATAACGAAAAGCTTCCTCAAATTCCTGAAGGTAAAACGGGGGATCGTTCAGTGCATCTTTATTCCATGCATTTCTCGGGAGCAGGTCTGCGTTGTGCATAAGTTAAGAAAAATACTTCCAAACACTTTTTTCCGGTACCTATATTATGACAGCTGTTCCGGAACAGCGGGTATGAAAAAGAGTATCCAATTTTTCCCTGCCAGCAATGGGTCCTCCCCGGCACCACGTGCATGACGGCAGATGCAGATTGCGGGTAATGGTAATCTTTATGCATTCGTGCATGATATAATTCGATAAAGAACGGTATACTGCCACCAAAACGACCTGAAAAGGGGGTGTCGGAAATATTTTTCAGGAAACAGTCGTCAGAATCTGAGAGTGAAACGTCTTACCAGAGTGGGTTGTCTCTGATAGAGCAGGAGCAATACCAGGAATCACTTGATTATTTCACGAGGGCACTTGAATTAAACCCTTCTCATATCGATGCATGGGTCCAGAAAGGCATCGCGCTGGAAAAGTTGTTCCGTTACCGTGAAGCACTGGAATGCTTTGATCACGCACTTCTGAATAACCCTGGTTCTGCAGCAGCATGGTTACACAAGGGAATAAGTAATGCAGCGCTCGGGCATTACTCAAGGGCCTATGAATGCTATACCAGAGCAATTGAATCTGACCCTGATTTATCAAAGGCATGGTGTAACCGGGGTATATCCAATTATGCCCTCGGTCGCCACAAGGATGCCATCACTGATTTTGATATGGCAATAAAGGTTGACCCTGCCGATGAATATGCCTGGATTGGAAAGGGTATCTGTTATGCAGCACTTACCCGGTACAGGGACGCCATCCCCTGTTTTGAGCAGGCGGTGATGCTTGACCCCCGGGATGCGATAGGATGGTACAATATGGGGAGGAGCGAGGCATTCATTGGTGAGCACGAAACGGCACTGGAATGTTTTGAAAAAGCGATCTCACTTACGTCCGATGATCCGGATTTCTGGTTCAATCATGGGAAGAGCTGTGCGGCAATCGGCAGTCACGAGCAGGCGCTGGTAAGTTACCGGAGGGCCCTTGATATTGATCATGGCTATATTTCAGCATACATTGCAGGCGGAACGAGCTGCTATGCGCTTGAGAGGTACTTTGACGCCATAAAGCAGTTTAATCTCGCAATAAATGAAGACGAAAAGAATATTGATGCATGGATTGCCAAGGGCCGGACCTATGCGGCAACCGGCAGGTATGAAAAGGTTATCGACTGTTACGACCGTGTCCTTGCAATTAGTCCCGGAAATGCAAAGGCATACGTAAGCAGGGGCATATTCCAGAACCGGCTCGGGAGGCATGTTGATGCACTCAGGTCATTTGACGAGGCAATCAGGCATGACCGGAGTTATCCGGCAGCATATTATAACAAGGGGCGCTGCCTTGCCCTGCTCGGCATGCACCTTGAAGCAGTACGGTGTTATGACCGTGCAATTGAATTAAATCCCGAGGACGCAGAAAGCTGGTACAATAAAGGTTTCAGCCTGAACGAACTTGTGCGGCATGAAGAGGCTATCCGGTGTTATGACCGTGCAATCGAGATAGCACAGAATGATCCTGACTTCTGGTACAATAAAGGGGTAAGCCTGATGCAGCTTGGACGGTACCGTGAAGCGATCCAGTGTTTTGATAAAGTATGTGAACTGGACCGTGAAGATACAGGCAGCCTGTATTACAAGGGGATCTGTCTTGATGACCTTGGCAGGCACCGTGAAGCAATCCTGTGTTATGACCGTGCTATCGAACAGGATCCTGATGACAGCATGAAATGGTATGCAAAAGGTGCCAGCCTTGAAAAACTCGGCTGCTTCAGCGATGCACTTTTTTGTTTTGAAAAATCTCTTAAAAACAACCCTGAAAACGAAAAGGCGAGAATGGCACTCAACGTCCTTATACGACAGGGATGATCGTAATTTCTTTATATCTCTCTTTTAAATCCCTGGTTTATCAGTTCGGTAAGCCAATTATCAAGAAACGCGGTAATTTCATTACGGTTCGCAAGGTTCACCCTGCCGGGTTCGGCGTAGACCACTTTTCTCGTGGTGGGATCCTGATATGTGAGTGGTTCTGCGGTTTTCCTCGAGGTATCGACCTTGACCTCAATATCAGGATTGGCAACGACAACTCCGTCCACAACCGGATTCTGGGAGATGGCAAAGGTAACCTCGTCAAGGCGGTCAATACAGAGAGGGACATATGGATCATTTCTGATTACTGCATATTGCTTGATCTGGAGGACCCCCATTTTTTCAAGTTTCCGGTATATTGAATGGTAAACATCCGGCACTATCATCACCCGGCAATTTATTAGATAGTATGTCGACCAAGATAAAAAATAAAGATTTCCGTAGGGGATACAGTCCCATACTATTCCTGTGACCGGAATGAGGTTGAAATATTCCGGTATGGATGTTTTTCAACTATTTTCCTGCCCGGTCCTGGTTTAACGTTCATTACCTGAAATTCCATGATGCTTTTTAAAAAACTCCCTGATTTTCTGGGATTCGAGGTATCCTTTATCAAGGCGGTTGATTATTGAATCGATATGTTGTAACTGCCTGATGATCTTTTCATTGACCTCTTCATCCTTCAGGCTTGCAAGGCCCATTATAATCTGGAGAGGATTCCTGATTTCATCATTCAGAATGGCAAAATGCTCCATATTTTTTGTAATCTGCCGTATAGCCCGATTTTTCTCTTCTTCTTCCTGCCGTCGCCGGGTAATGTCTCTCGCTATCCCGAGGATTGAATTCCGGTCTTCAAACCGGAACGGAAATGTCTGCAGTTCAATTATTATCCGTTCTGAATCATTCCGGATAAGCACGAGTTCATCGGGACCGGCCGGAGATCCCTGTGCATTTTTTTCAAGTATCGATATGACAGAATCAGAATTTTCCGGTGAGATGAAATTATGGTCAAGAAGTGACCTGCATTGCAGGTCCTCTTTTGAATAGCCTGTCATCAGTGTGGTCACGTGGTTTCCGTCAATGAACCGTCCGGAACTGTCAAAGATAAAAAATGCATCCGGAGCATATTCGAATAAAAACCGGAAACGTTCCTCTGATCGTTTCAATTCCTCTTCGGCCCTGATACGCTCAGTAATGTCATGTGTGACAACGACCACGGACGGAACCCCGTTATACACCATGGAGGTGAGAGATAACTCAACCGGTATTTCAACCCCGTCCCTGCTGACCATGGTGGTAATATGGGTCCGCTTTTTATCTGTAGATCCTGAAAGATCGATCAGAATAGTCTGTAGTTGCTGGATCCTGTCCTTGATGAAAAAATCCGTGAAATGCCGGTCCACTACTTCGCAGGAAGAATATGAAAGAAGCCGCGAGACGGCACTCGTCGCATCAAGGATCCTTCCCGAAGGAATGGTGATTAAAAAGATTGCATCATAACTGTTATCGAGGAAGGTACGGAAACGGGAGAGTTCTTCAATTTTCTGCCTGAGCTGCGGGTAATAACTTTTCCTGAATGAGTTTTCGCCCAGACCGATAATTTTTTCCCGTTTTCCCTGCCAGTCACCGGGATCAGAGTGCTGAGACATAGACTTCCTCGATATCGTGTAATTCAGGGATACGGGGATTGGTGATGATGCATGGATCCTGTAATGCATTTTTTGCAAGTCTTGGAACATAATCAGGCGTTACACCAAGTCCTGAGAGTGAACCGTTAATCCCTGCTGAAATCCGCATATCGTGTATATGGGTGACAATAGATGAGCAGAGGCCGGGACCTGATTCATGCGTTCTGATTCCAAGAGCTGATGCCACCATCATATATTTGTCCGGGGCTGCATTGAAATTGAAAGGTATGACATGTTCCAGAAGAAGTGAATTGCACTCCCCGTGGGGGAGATCGAGCAGGCCCCCAAGGCTGTGGGCCATGGCATGGACAAGTCCGAGGCTTGCGTTTGAAAATGCGAGCCCGGCATAAGAACTTGCAAGCATCATGTTACGTCGTGCCACGGGATCTCCCGGATGTGTAATTGCATTCAGGAGATTTGTATTTACCAGCCGTATCGCTTCGAGGGCAAAAAGGTCGGTAAACGGTGAGCTGGCATTTGAAACGAGAGCCTCACACGCGTGGCATAGAACATCCATACCAGTATGAGAAGTAAGTTCAGGCGACATTGACATTGTGGTTTCCGGATCAATCAGTGATACGTCCGGGACCGTTGCATTACTGATTATTGCTATTTTCACCTGGCGATATTC
>JBFYKV010000159.1:0-3455 GCA_041305745.1 Methanoregulaceae archaeon
AATTCGAAGAAATTACCTCGACCAGGTTCTTAAACCGCCAGAAAGGTTCGACCTGCAGGCTCCTTTTAGATGAACTCATACGCAGGCACTCCCTTGACCGCTCACAGATTGACGGATACGATGTCGAGATGAAAAGTCACCATGCCCTCGCCGCTGCGATACGGAACGGATATGCAGACGCCGGATTCTGCTCTTCGGGAATTGCAAAGGCATACGGGCTTGCATTTATTCCGATGGCATCAGAGTCCTATGAACTGGTCATGCGGACCCCGGTATATTCAGAGGATCGGATACAGGAGATGCTGCAGATTATACGATCACCCCGGTTCCGTGAACATATTGAAAAAATCGGTGGTTATATAGTAGATAAAATTGGTTCAGTCACCCGGACTCTTCCCAATAAGGCGAAAGAAGAAGGCCAGGCACCTGCCGATGGAATGATGATATCATGAGCAGCCCTTCAGGTCCGCCCCCTAAAGGGGGCATTATCACAGAGAAGGATTACCAGCATTGTATTGTCCGTCTGAGGATCCCTGCCGGGATCGTCACTCCGGAACAACTTTCAGGGATTGCTAAAATTGCAAAAAGATTCCGGATTGACGATGTGCACCTGACCACCCGCCAGACCATGGAGCTCCGGCATGTTGACCCGAAGGTTATCCCCAGGCTGCTGCCGGCACTCGAAAAAAATCTCACCCCGCTTGGTGCCGAGCGGGAGGAAGTGGTCAATATCACGGCATGTCCCGGGCTTGATACCTGCAGGTGGGCAAATGTCTTCACCACTGAACTTGCAAAGACGCTCGACGAAAAGTATTTCGGACGTCAGCTGCCGGTCAAGGTAAGGATAGCCATTTCCGCCTGCCCGAACGGGTGCACGAGTGAACGCCTGAGTGAGATCGGAATTACCGGTATCAGGACGCCAATCAGGAATGACGGCCTCTGTACCGGGTGCGGGACATGTGCACATACCTGTAAGGAATCTGCAATTCAGATGGTAAACGGCCGGTTAAAACTCGATAAAGAGACCTGTCTGGAATGCGGGATGTGTGTTGACAGCTGCCCGTTTGACATTATCCGTTCAGAAATGCCGAAGTACAGGATAACGGTCGGTGGCAGGAGAGGCCGCCACCCCCTCGTCGGGCGTGACCTTGTCACAGTCAGTGGAGAGGATGCCGTAATCCAGGTGGTCGACAGGATTATTGACTGGATCTACCGGTATGCATACAATGGCAGGCTTCTGACCGAACAGCTCGATGAGCTTGAGTATGACTCATTCAGGGAGAGAATACTCGATGAATTCGAAGAGATCTCCCCTGTTGAGGACCTATAACCGGTAATCACCTCTTTTCTTTCAAGTTAATCAATTGTAAATCAAAAAATAATTTAGTAAATATAATTAATTTAACAACGTCATACATGTTCGTAATGTTTAATAAGAAAACTCTACCTAGTTAACTAGTAAAGCAAATGCGAGTGAAAATATGGCGTTTAGCGTACATGTCAACATGAAACGATGTACCGGATGCGGGAACTGTGTGGCAGCATGCCCGGTGAACGCACTGGAGATGTATACCGTCGACCCGGCAAGCAGCGAAAAGATCTACGCGGTGAGGGATGGGAAATCGATCAGCCTTGATTTCAAGTCCGAACTCTGCGCCGGATGCGGCGTCTGCGTGGAAGCATGCCCTTACAAGGTTATAACCCTTAGCGGACGCGGAGAGTTTCCTTCCGAGGCAGCAACCTGATTAAAACAAGGGCAGAGGGCTGATTCACCAATTTACACTGATACAATTTCATGAGGAGAAGGTATGACAGATAAAATTACCCTGAACATGATAACCCAGCGTGCAGTTGAAGAGGGACAGGCAATGGAGAAGGGAAAGACAACTCCCGAATACTTTGAGGCATGCTCCATTGTTGAAATGAACCCCAAAGACATGAAGATGCTCGGCATCTGGAGAAACACGAACGTCCGTGTGACAAGTGAGGTAGGCAGCGTTGTTGTAAAGGCTGTCGAGCCCACCCAGTTTGTCCCGCCCGGGCTTGCACATATCCGGCAGGGAGTCTGGGCCAACCAGGTCGTCCCACCACGGACACAGTCGACCGGCACCCCGCAATACAGCGGATTTCCTGTTACTATCGAACCCGCTATCGACGAAAAAATAAAGAGTGCTCTCGAACTTGTCCAGGGAGCAGTCGGACTCTGGAAAGGAGGTCAGTAAATGCCAAAACTAATAAAACAGGTCGGATGTCCCTACTGCGGGTCATCCTGTGACGATCTTGAAGTCCTTGTATCTGACGACGGAAAGAGAGTCCTTGAAACGCGAAACGCATGTGTCATAGGAAATGAGATTTTTCACCATGCCATGAGCCCGAGCAGACCGACAAAGCCCCGGATGCGCCAGCCTGACGGGACCGTGAAGGAGGTCAGTTACGATGAGGCCGTTGATTATACGGCAAGGACTCTTCTGCAGGCCAAAAAACCACTTATCTACGGCTTTGGCTCAACCAACTGCGAAGGGATGAGCGCAGTCGGCCGTGTTGCAGAGAAAGCCGGGGCAGTCCTTGACAACTGCGCATCGATTTGCCACGGCCCTTCATTCCTTGCAATATTTGACAACGGCTACCCGAGCTGCACGCTTGGAGAAGTGAAGAACCGGGCCGACACGGTCATTTTCTGGGGATGCAACCCGATGCATGCCCACCCGCGTCATACCTCGCGATATTCAATATTCCCGAGAGGATTTTTCACCAACAAGGGCCAGATGCAGCGGAAAGTCGTCTGTGTTGACCCTCGTGAGACCGACACGGCAAAGCTTGCGAATATCCACCTCATGCTTGACCAGGGGCATGATTACGACCTTTTCGACGCGTTCAGGACAGTCCTTCGCGGCCACGATATTCCTGCGATGGTTGCCGGAATAAAGAAGGAGACAATACTGGAAGTAGCAGATATCATAAAAAATTCCCGTTTCGTTATGATCTTCTTCGGGATGGGATGCACCCATACTGACGGCAGGAACCATAACATCGATATCGCCATCAGCCTGACGCGCGATATTAACACCATTACAAAGGCATCCATCATGGCGATGAGGGGACACTACAATATTGCAGGTCCCGGCCAGGTATGGTCATGGCAGTTTGGTTTCCCGTATTGTATTGACCTTTCCAAGGGCACCCACGCTCACATGAACCCTGGCGAGACCAGTTCTATCGACCTTGCAATGCGTGACGAAGTCGACTGTTTTGTCAACGTCGGGACCGATGCAGGGGCTCACTGGCCGATTGATGCAATCAAACACGTCAAAAAACACCCGTTCATCACGGTGGACCCGAATATCTGCATGGCGAGTGAAATATCAGACCTTCATATCCCGGTCCGTATTGTCGGTGTTGAAGAACCCGGGGTGGTCTATCGTATGGATAACGTTCCAATCCAGTTCAAGAAGAGA
>JBFYKV010000160.1:0-5010 GCA_041305745.1 Methanoregulaceae archaeon
GGTGCGGATCGACGGGATGTTTCCCTATATGAAAACCAGAGCCATACCTGCACAGGAAAAACCATACCCCCGCCTTGTCGATGCATCCGCCAATCAGTCGGTCTTTGAATTTTACAATACATGCGGAACCATCGTCGGCTTTTACACACCTGAATTTGCCGGGGGCATCAATATTCCGGGGTGGCACCTGCATTACATTAACGATGACCGGACGGCCGGCGGCCACATCCTGGATTGTGCAATGGTCAACACGACCATGTATCTCGACATTTCCCCGTCGTTCCGGGCAGACCTTCCGGCAACCGACAGTTTCCTGAACGTCTCGCTCAATGAGGACGACCTGGACGAAGAATTAAAACACGTTGAACAGAGCGGATAGGCACATACCGGTTCATACCACCCGGACAGGAATCATTGTGCCTGCGAAGGTGAGATAAAGGATCGAAAGCTATTCACTTGTAGGATAACTGGTAACCGTCCTGGGGCCACGCCCTCCCTTGGGACATAGCAGGTAAGAGATAGGAACAAAGGAAATGAGAGCATAGGCCCGTTAAAATTGTGCGGGCGTGGTGCACCGGATCCGGAGCGGTGTACTGTACAACAGGGGAGGTGAGGGAATGATCACAATTTACAAGAGCGGCACGGACGGGCTGCAGAGAATTGACACCTACGAGAGCGGTGCATGGATTAATGTCATCAACCCCACTCAGCAGGAAATAGAACAGCTGGTATCCTGGTTCAATATCCCCCCCGATTTCCTGACCGATCCGCTCGATATTGATGAACGGGCACGTATTGAGCGTGAAGAAGGCAGCATGCTCATACTTTTACGTACTGCACGGCGTGAGATACCTGATGCGGATATCCCGTTTATCACGCTCCCGGTCGGTATCATACTGACCCAGAATATTATTATCACCGTATCCCTCACCGATGTCGATGTCATTTTGGAATTCCTTACCGGGAAGGTGAAAAATTTCTCAACAGAGAACAGGACCGGTTTTGTCCTTCTTCTCTTCCTCCGGACGGCCCTCATGTTCCTGCGTTACCTGAAAGATATCAACCGGATGAGCTCGAACGTCCAGAAAGATCTCCACAAGGCATTAAAGAACGAACAACTGATAAAATTGCTAAACCTTGAAAAAAGCCTCGTCTTCTTCATCACGTCGCTCCGGTCAAACGCCCTGATGATGGAAAAATTCAACACATCCGAATGCATGAAGATGAGCGAGGATGACCGTGATCTCTTTGAAGAAGTGGTAATTGAGAACAAGCAGGCGATCGAGATGGCAAACATCTACAGCAGCATCCTCTCCGGCATGATGGATGCATTTGCGTCGGTAATCTCGAATAATTTGAACGTGGTAATGAAGCTCCTCACCACCGTAACGATCATCCTGATGATACCGACGCTTGTGGCGAGTATTTACGGCATGAACGTTGAACTTCCCTACCAGCACTCAATATTTGCGTTTCCGATTACCATGGCGATCTCGCTATCCCTTTCAGCAGTCGGCATAGCAATTTTCTGGCGTAAGGAGTTCTTCTGATTGTAATTCCGGGAACGTCCGGGATTTTTTTTTTGGCGTTTTATAAAAAAAGTGTGCACGCAATTCAGGTGTTTTTGCACGTAATTTGTGAATCCGGGGGGTTCCTGGAAGGGGGTCTCCAACGGAGGATTAAAGTGGAGGGAATGCAGGTATCCGGATGTTCCTCTCCGACGGTGAACGAGGCAAGGCCCGCGATTGGGAGCTCACCTGTGAAAAGCCGTTATACCCTGATTGATAAAAGATCTTCAGCCGCGTCTTTGATATACTGATATGACTCGTCCACGCCCTGGTTGTAAATTTCTGGGGCTATTTTTTCCAGAATAAAATCCAGGATGATATCCGCAGCCAAATCGCCTATTTCTTCTTCCCGCTCTTTTGAAAAAAAATCTTTATCTCCGGGACCATTTCGGCACGTCGCTCCTTCGTTACCTTGACCGAAACAGTATTTCTCAAACGATTCATCCCTTTTTTATTTGTGGTGGAGGATAATAAGATCTGGGAAGTACAGAACGCAAAAACAATAAACCCCCGTATCGCGATTACCGGTGTTGGACCCCTTAGCTTCCTCTTCCATAAATATTAAGGCCGGGCTCCCGTTATTTCCAGATTAGTCCAATGGGATACACCAGCAGGTTCCCCGGCTTCGGAAATATAGATAGGGGATCACGCTAAAAATTGAGATGAATTGTCATGATACGCAGAATATCAGATATGCTCTTTCGTCCCGATACCTTCTTCCGGAAATGGTCCGCTGAAGAGGGAAGTCTGAAGATACCGGCGGTTATTGTCCTTGTCGGGGCAATAATTTCCGCAGTATTCGGGTACCTGGTCTCGGGTATCTATGCAAAGATGTTCGCACAGGGTGCCGGGGAAGGGGTGGCATCGCTGCTGGGAATCATTGGCGGAGTATCAGCTTTTTTTGGTTTTCTGATTATGTGGTGGCTCATCCTTGCCGGAGTCTTCTTCGTCCTTTCACGGTTTTTTAAAGGGGAAGGGGATTTTAAAAGAATCCTTGAAGTAGTATCATTCGGGCTTATCCCCGTGATTATCGGGACACTGGTATCGCTTGCACTCTCGTTCTATTACATGCCCCTGGTGAGGGTTCCGGTTCTGAAATCACTTACTGATACGGCAGCAGTGCAGTCCGCAATGCAGACGGTGCTTCTCGACCCTGCATACAAGGAATTCATGCTTGTTACCGTCTTAATCTCGGTGATCTTTATCTTCTGGAGTGCCAATATCTGGATATTTGGTATGAAATATGCCAGGAACCTCACCCTGAAGAATTCCGCACTGACCGTGGGAATCCCTGTCGGCATATATGTTATTTACATGCTGATTACGGCAGTATTCGGGGTATCACTCTTTGGAGGGCAGTAAAATGAAAAGAGATAGTGTATGGTTAATTTTAGCATTTCTGGTAATTTTATCCTTTTTTAACCCTGTTTCAGCGGTGGACAGCGCAGCCGAGGCGGCATCGGCACAGGTCTCGGTGACCTCGGTTACGCTCGATCCGGCAGTCTTTATCGAGGGGGATACCGGAACGATCACCGTAGAAGTAACGAATAACGGCGTCCAGAGCGTCCCGTTAAGGAGGGCAACCATGTATGACCCTGATATCAGGGTAGTTTCAAATCCCTATGATACTGCGACCTCTATCGGGGCGGGAAACAAGATGATATTCGCATTTACCGTTGAGGCCGATGTCCCCGAGGGTATCTATTACCCGGTATTTTCACTGGATTTCAGGGATGCAGGGTACCTCCGCTATCCGGTAAAACTTCAGGTGCAAAACGACAAGCTTGAAATTTCCGTCGTTGAGAAGCCGGATACATTTTCAGAAGGAAAGAAAGACACGGTCAGGATCATTGTCGGGAACCCCCGGGACAACCAGGTCAACGGTGTCATCGTCTATCCCGGCGGACAGGGCCTTGATATCATCCCGACAAGCTACTTTATCGGGAATATCGATCCTGACTCCTCTTCAGGCCTGTCGCTTTCAGTTACCCCCTATGAAACAACCAACCTCAATATAAGAGTGGAATATAAAAACGGGATCAATACCCATGCATCGGAAGTAACGGTACCTGTCGTGCTTGGTGAAAGCAAAAAGCGGGCAAATCCAATTCTTTCAAATATTGTCGTGAACCTTGACGGTGAAACCTACTCTGTTACCGGCGACGTGACAAATGCCGGTCTTGAAGTGGCAAACTCCGTTGTCGTCACGGGTGGGGAAGGAGTGAGCCCCGTTGACCCGTATCAAAGGTATGTCGTGGGATCGCTTCAGCCTGATGACTTTTCCAGTTTTGAAATAACGTTTCAGGCCGGGAACCTGGCATCTGTTCCGATTGTTGTGACCTACAAGGACGTGGACGGGAACACGTTTGAAAAGACGAGCACTATCGCTATTCCGGAATTAACGCCCGGGGCCGGAAAAGAGGGGGGTATCCCACTCCCCATCATCGGGCTTGTCATTGTCCTTGCAGTGATCACCGGCGGGGTCATCTGGTATTCATGGAGAAGACGGGATGGAAAATCCGTCTGACCCTGAACCGTTAATGCGGTTCATCGATGTGACGAAGGTCTATCCTCTTCCTGCCGGCGATGTGATCGCTCTCAATCATATCTCGCTCGATATTGGCCAGGGTGAATTTATTGCTATCATGGGACCTTCGGGGTCCGGGAAATCAACCCTTCTGAACCTGATGGGGTGCCTTGACACACCGACGGATGGAGAGATGTATATCAAGGGAAAGAGGGTGAAAGGAATGAACGACGAAGAGCTTACTGCCCTTCGCCGAGATCATATCGGTTTTATTTTCCAGCAGTTCAACCTGATACCCCTGCTCACCGCACTTGAAAATGTGCAGTACCCGCTTATCCTGAAAACCGGGACAGCCGATTGTACAGGCCGGTGTATGGAAGTACTTGAATCCATGAGCCTGGAAATGAACCTTTACAGTCATAAACCAAGTGAACTGTCCGGTGGGCAGCAGCAGAGGGTCGCAATTGCTCGTGCTCTTGTAAATGACCCCGAAATCCTGCTTGCCGATGAACCCACCGGGAACCTCGATACAAAAACCGGGAGCACGATAATGGAACTTCTCACAGACCTGAACAGGAGCCGTGGAAAGACGATAATAATGGTGACCCACGACCCGAAGATCGCAGAATATGCTCACCGTACCATCAGGATCGTTGATGGAAAGATCATATAAATATACATCCCGGCTCAGTCCGATAGAGGCGTTGCACTATGAATGAGACTGATATACAATGGGGTTCAAATCCTGTGCAACAATGTTCCGGGGACCGGTCACAGGCAGGTATACCCGGGTTTGAGGAGACATAATTTCGTGCAGTCGCTGGTATTTTTTGATTTTGCAAAGAGGAATGTGAAGCTCCACTGGATGCGGTCATTGCTTGCAGTCCTCGGGATCATTATCGGCGTCGTCACCAT
>JBFYKV010000161.1:0-3176 GCA_041305745.1 Methanoregulaceae archaeon
AGTAAAGAGAGATGAGGACCAAGGCTTCAGAACTGGCATCCCTGATCATGAAGTGGAACAGGGAAGATGTCCATGAACTGCTTTCAATGATAGATGAACTTGATACGCTCGTTGATCAACATTTCCCAGGCGAAAAATTTATTGATTTGAGCCGTCTGCCCACGGTGCCTGTCCCTGACCTCGATACCGCATGTGCACCATACCCTGTGTGGGCAATGGATATCCATGAAATGTGTCTTGCCGGGGATAACGACCTCTTTATCGAACCGCTCGAACATATCATGTATGGCCATCCGCGTGAGAGATGCAGGTAACCCATAACAGAGGATCGTTTGCGGATCTATTATTCATGTCCGGGGGACTATCCCTTTATCTCCGCATTCCGGTATATTTCCCGTCTTATGAATCGCCTTGGCGAGTTCCCCGGCTTTTTGTGAACCAAGAAGCAGTTGCGTTCCACTTTTTTTTACCAGCCTGACCCCTTCCGCCCCGCTGACGTTATAGGCCATCCCGTTTCTCCCGTACCGTATACCCCACCCGCCATACTCTGCAAGCGGCCGGTAGGTAACAGATTCAGCACAATTGAGTTCGGTCCATTCAATACGCCGGAAAGAGAACTGGATTGGATAAAAGCGATAATATATACCGTCATTTTTAATTTCAATCGTAAATGCAAGGAGATAAAAAAACAATGGCAGGAATATTCCGAAAATAACGACAATAAGGATGAGAACACTATCAGGGGCAGGATGGTTTCCTGCCGGTATACCGGCATCCGCCTGCAGAGCCGCAACCAGAATACTAATCCCGGAAACGGCTATGAGCATTACCCAGAGCAATGGCTGCCTGAACTTCTGGGTCTCCCGGAACCGGAGCCCCTCTGAGTATTCCTCGTATGTGACCCCGGAAATCGCATTCATCTTTACACCGCTCCGGAACCTTCCATTTTTTGTCCTATGCAATTCTTCCGCAAAAAAAATTCATTGCTGACTAACGCCTGCAAAACAGGTACATACGCCACATTCAGGCAGATACTGCGGAAATGACAGCACCGGGATACAGAGCGGTGTGTATACCCGGGGCCGGTATAAAAAGAGGTATTGCCATACATAATTTCAGTATAATTGTATTTTCATTCCTGCAAAAATGGTTTCCCCCTGCATGAATCCATTTCTTTCCGGTGGGACCGGGATGATCTTTAAATGTGTGGCGGCACTATTGTAACGTGACGGCTCTATGAAAATATTGTACGTATATGCGCATCCTGAACCCAAATCATTCAACGTGGCGCTTAAAGATGCGGCTATGGTCACTCTTGCCCGGAAAGGCCACCAGGTAAAGGTAACAAACCTCTATGCAATACAGTTCAAAGCGGTACTTGATACACATGATTTCAGAATCAGGGGCCGCCACGACATATTTTACCCGGCATCCGAACAGATCCACGGAGTCGCAACAAAAAGCCTTGCTCCTGATATCATCGAAGAGATAGAAAAGATTACGTGGGCCGATATGATCATCTTCCAGTTCCCGGTCTGGTGGTCAAACATGCCTGCAATCCTGAAAGGATGGTTTGACCGCGTATTTGTCCAGGGTTTCGTGGTCAATCTGCAGGAAGGCAGGGCATATGACCGGGGCCTCCTCAAAGGAAAAACTGCAATGCTTTCAGTGACAACCGGGTCATCTGAGGAGATGTATTCTCCCGGTGGTATACATGGTGATCTGATGCAGCACCTTTCGGTCATCATGCACAATACCCTTGAATTTACAGGCCTTTCGGTCCTCCCACCGTTTATT
Organism: Methanoregulaceae archaeon; assembly: GCA_041305745.1. Lineage (GTDB taxonomy): Archaea > Halobacteriota > Methanomicrobia > Methanomicrobiales > Methanospirillaceae > UBA467. The sequence goes on from JBFYKV010000161.1 coordinate 1,798, forward strand.
GTGTTTGGTGCGGCTGATATGTCACGTGAGAGAGGTGCACAGGAGATCGAACGTTACCGGAATGTTCTCGATTCGCTCTGATGGCACAATAATAAAGTGGCTCATCACTATTCCGGGTGGGCTGTTATATTCCCATTTACGCAAATAGTATATGAGGGCTGTTGCCCCACACCCCCGTCAAGATGAACTTCGCCGCCCCCGAAGGGCTTCCTGCCGGCGATTCAAGTGACTATTCCCCAGTACCTCAAAGATTCAAGGTTCTATAACCCCGTACAAAACAGCGAAGCGGCAAAAAAGTTATTTTCGCATTTTCAGAGACTTAAATTCCACCCATTTCTGGTCATTCTCTGTCGTGTGCACGAATAGTTGCACTTATTACGGGTAATATGCAGGGACGGGCCGCCACCATTTACCCCGAAAACGATAATCACCGACTTCACGGACAGACTTCCCGCCAGAGTTCCAATGGCGGGTTCATTATACAACCGGTAAAAATAGTTTCATCCGGCCCATACACAAAAATAAAGGGGCTTTTTTAGAGTGCCGATGGAATCTGCTCAGTTTTTTTCTCGTTTGCTTCTTTTCCAATAAGGCAGAAGATACCCCCTATAAGCATGATGAGGTCAACGGGGGGTAATACGCAGGAAATAATAGCGTATATACCGGCACGGTTGTAATCAGTTTTCTCAGTAGCACATAATGCAAGGATTCCAAATACAAGTCCGCTTATCTTTAGCACGATTATCGTGGAGAGAATCCAGAGTGGTATTGCCACACTCACTCCCATGCCGCTGACGCTTCCTGCCATCCAGATCAGGGTAGTGATAAAGCCAAGGACAATTGTTACGAGAATTCCGATAATTATTGCAACCAGTATCAGTATCTTCCCTATCTTCGCCTCGGTACTGAGACCTTCCATATTCAGCATGATTTTTTCCTCACTTCTACTACTCATAATCGTGTCCTGATTAAGTTTTCTCACGTTTGAGAGAGGGAATTTTCTCAAATTTTTTATTCCGTCTTTGTCTCGTTCACCTTCCGGCAAAGCGTTCATATATCCGGGTGCTGAGGATGAGATATGAGACTATCTTTTTGTAGTATTCTGATTCCTCTGCCTGTTACTGGTGCTCTGTGGATGCAGCACTCCCGGGAGGGCTCCGAAAGGAGTGCAGGGAAATAAACCGGAAATTCCTGACCAGGGGACAGTAACGGGAACGTTCGCAGCACTGCATGATGAAAATAGATCCGGGGCTGTACCGTATGAATCCGCCTCATCCATGGATTCATCAGGCATAACAGATCATTCAACAGGTGCCGGGAGCGCTGTGACTGCACCGCCAGGGACAACCGTCACCAGCAGACCGGCTTTCCGGGCCGAC
>JBFYKV010000162.1:0-32198 GCA_041305745.1 Methanoregulaceae archaeon
CTATTCAATCTCTGAAAAGAACTGCGAGAGGTTACCGGAATACCGACAACTTCGTAACAATGATCTATTTGAGATGCGGAAAACTTCAATTCAACTTACCCATTTGAAATGACGAAGAGGCTGATAATTCGGCCTCCGGCACATTTTTCACGTGCAGTTCATCCATTTTCCCTGAATGATGATGTGAAATTACTATGACACTCTTCAGGGGCATCCGGAATATTGTTCGTCCTAATCCCACGAAAACAGGGCCTTACCCGTATTCCCGCCATATGACCTGCCTGTCATTACCGGGGTCCGCGTGTATATCCTCGTCCTGGAATAATTCCAAATTTAATTGAAAAGAATCATTATTGATGATTATTTGAAAAAAAGTAATTATTTAAGAGTCAGGTTACCTCACGGATTCTCTTCAACCTTGTCTTTTACAGTAAACTCACAATACTGGTCCCCTTTAGACTGGCATTTCACTTCTCTGCCCTGCACTTTCACACCGTATGCGGCAGATACGATTCCGGCGAGCAGCCCTGACGTACAATAACAAACAGGCTTTGCAGCCTTTCCAACTGCCTGCGATTCCGCGGTGTGATCAAGGCGTATCACTTTTTCTTTCCGCGCTTCATCCCAGTCCATTCCAACGACTCTGAACCAGCCCATCTGCGAGTACATTGTAAGGGCAAGATCGACAAGTTTTGCCGGTTCAGTGATCCCCATGCTCCTGAAATATGCGATGTTCTGTGAGCCGAGCTCCATATACGCCCTGTAATTGACAACCCCCCCTGCTGCGGCTTCCCCTACTATCCGGCTCATAGAGCCCATGAGAGCAGTGAAAATTATCCGGGGCATAATGACGACAGGCCTGTCGATAAAGGTAATGGTACCTTCAAGGGGTTTATGCTCGATGAACTCGGTAATCGCAGTGTCCCCTTTCAGAATTGAATCGGTAATCTCCGTCCAGGTCAGAGTTTTCTTCTCGGCGACAAATTCACAATAACTGTCACCTGCAGCAGCACACTTCTTTTCTTCGCAGACCCAGTCTGAGCCGGTGACACTTGAGAGAATCCCTTCTATCCAACCTGAATGGAGTCCGCACACCTGCATATTCCAGTCTTTCATCACATCTGATTCAAATGTCGCCTTGCACCTGAGGACGAGCCGGGATTCGTTTCGTTCCACCACTTCCATTGGATATCCCCAGCCCTGCTGGTGCTGGAGCCTGAACACAAGGAGCATGAAATCGACAGGATCAAGATCAAGTTTCAGTTTTTTTAAGAATTTATTCAGACCGACCGCACCGAGGCCGACCGAACGATAGAGTTTTTTTACCGCCTGCACCGCCAGACGCCTGTTTAAGTTCCCTTCAAACATTTCATAAATTGCACGGATCAGGTAATCCGGGTTGCTTGCGGTGTGAACCCCGAAAACCACCATCTTTCCGTCCGCCGGGTTTATATCAAAAAATCCGGTTATATCCTTCTCACCCGAGAGAATTGCCTCAAAATCAGCCTTTTCAATCCTCTTCTTCTCCATAATACCTACCTCTCATTTTATTTTATAATAATCATATCCTTTTATATTCTTTACCTGCCCCCCAAAAACAACGCGTATCAGAGGGTTATTGCGAATAGGGCTTTATTGATCAGGTGAATCGATATCAAGTTCAATGACTTTTTCATTGCTTGACGCGTTAAATTTAAACGCAAACATCTCAACCCTGAAATTTTTCTGCGAGAGGATACATTCATACGGCCCGTAGAGAAGTTTGAACGATACCTTCCCTTCATGGTTTGTGATATCGCTCCCTACAACCTGCCTGCCCTTGCGCATCGTAACAAGAACTCCGGGCTGCACATTTCCGCTCTTTTTTATGGCAAGGATTAATTTCCCGATTCCTTCGGCCTTTTTCCCGAACTGGGGAATATTGAACGATTTCGTCCTGATGAGATGGCTGGTGTCATAGATCCTGCACCCGAGGATAAACCTCTCAACAACCGGGGGATCGAGTATATGGAGGGCAAAATTCTCGGTCCCCTTCAGGAGATAAATCGCTTTGTCACCAAACAGGCTGCCCCGCTCGTCGGTCATTATCGCACCTTCCGGCTCACCACCGGCAAAAAAAATATACCATTTTACATCCTCCGGATGTGCAACGGCAATGCCGTACGTGCCCTTTGACCTGGTGAAGTCGAAAAGTTCCCGAAGTGGCCATGTCCCTACCGCAGGTGACTCTTTTACCAGTTGATCAAGTATTTCCTCAGTTTTCATGAGCAGCGTCCGGGGATAAATGAAGTAAAATTCTGCAGGAGCCGATCGGGCACCCGGATATTCCGTTATGCTGTTATATTGTATGCAAGGACTTATTTCTTACCTCATTGACGGGGCAGTGATTCAAGAGCCATCCTTAAAAATCAGGCTGACCAAGATATATCCGGATTATGATTCTTCCACTTGCACTCTCATCAGCGGTAATAGCAGTCACCCTTCTTTATGCGTCAGTTCTCGATATCAGGGAGCGCCGGGTACCGTTCAGAACCTGGTATCCCATGCTTGCCATCACGATACCCCTCGTGCTATGGTTTTACGGCATGGTTCTTATTGCAGATGGCTGGCAGCCTGCCGTTTATTTCCTGGCAATGACAGGCATATTCTGTTTTATTTTTTATTTTTTTGCATATTTCCATTTTTTCGGGGGTGCAGACGCATGGGCCCTGATATTTATCTGTATTTCCATCCCCACATTTCCGTTTATGCCATTATCCGGCTATCCCCCTCACAATTTTTTCCCTTTCAGTGTGCTCGTAAATGCCGTGATTATTAACCTGGCTACCCCTGCAGGAATATATGTAATGAATATCTTTAAGGGAAACCATGCCCCGTTTCCCTACAAATTCCTTGGTTTTCCGGTTGAGGGCGACAAAATCGGGAGATCGTATGGTTATATAATGGAAGAGATCCGCGACGATGAAGGCAGGCTCAACCGGAGATTTATTCGCACCGGTGAAGCCTTAAAAAGCATGGTGAAGGGAGAAAAAAGAATTTATACGAAAGATCTGCGCCTTCACCCGGAAGACTATCGCGAAGAAATTGCACTTTACAGGAGGGCTGGAAAGGTGTGGATATCCTACGGGGTACCGTTTATGATCCCCATTCTTATCGGAGTATTCTTCGCACTCTTTATTGGGGATATTCTCGTAATTATAATGAAATCTTTAATGGGTGTATAATATGCTGAAACTAAACTTTGCAGATAATCTCATAACGGTAGTCGTTCAGGATGTATCCACGAGGGACGTTTTGATGGTCGCATATGCCAATGATGAGGCAGTCCGCCTGACAAAGGAAACAGGGTTTGCCCATTTTTACAGCAGGAGCCGCAGGAAAATGTGGAAAAAGGGGGAGGAGAGCGGCCATGTCCAGAAGGTTTTAAGAGTCCTCGTGGACTGTGACGAAGACTGCCTTCTGTATGAAGTCGAGCAGAAAGGTGCAGCCTGCCATACCGGGTACCGGTCCTGTTTTTACCGTACACTGGATGGTGAGATAATATCAGACAAGGTCTTTGATCCGTCCAAGGTATATGCTAATAAAGATCAATGACAAGTACTATTCTGGTGATATTTTTTGAAATTGGTACCAGATACAAGCGTCGTTATTGACGGCCGAATCACCTCTATGATAAAAACCGGGGAATATAATGGTGCATCAATAATTATACCTGAAGCAGTTATCGCAGAACTCGAGGCCCAGGCAAACCAGGGGCGTGAAATAGGATTCAGTGGTCTCACAGAACTTCAGGCACTCTGCAAGCTGGCAGAAGAAGGAACAATAGAACTGAAATTTGTTGGTGTCAGACCGACCCTTGAGCAGGTCAAGCTTGCCAGTGGCGGAGAAATTGATGCATTAATACGTAACGCAGCAATCGAACACGGGGCAAAATTCATCACATCCGATATTGTCCAGGCCGAGGTAGCCAAGGCAAAAGGACTTGATGTAATTTACTTAAAACCCCAGGTTGAGGATTTCACCCCGCTCGGGATCGACCAGTTCTTTGATGAACATACCATCGCGGTATATCTCAAGGAACGTGTACCTCCCGTTGCCAAGAAGGGGACAATAAAAGAGATGCGCCTCGTCAAAATCAGGGAACAGCCGACGAGCGAGTATGAACTCCGAAACCTTACACAGGAGATTGTTGAGAGGGCAAAACGTGACCCTGACGGTTTTATCGAGGTTGAGAAGAGAGGCGTGACCGTTGTCCAGATCGGATCAATGAGAATTGCAATTACCCGCAGGCCGTTTAGCGACGGAATGGAGATAACTGCAGTCAGACCAATCGTGGACATCACGCTTGAGGACTACAGCAAGTCAAATTTCATCAAGAATCGTATAATCGGGGATAAACGCGGCCTGCTGATTGCAGGACCACCAGGTGCGGGAAAGACAACCCTTGCACAGAGTGTCGCCACCTATCTTGCAGATCACGGCTTTGTGGTAAAAACAATGGAAGCCCCGCGTGAACTCCAGGTTCCTGATAACATCACGCAGTATACGACACTTGACGGGAGCATGGAACATACCGCTGACATTCTCCTTCTCGTCAGACCTGACTTCGTTATTTTTGATGAACTTCGGAGAACTGAGGACTTCCGCGTGTTTGCTGATATGCGGCTCGCAGGAATCGGTATGATCGGGGTCGTTCATGCCATGGGGGCACGCGATGCCCTGCAGCGGTTCTCTGATCGCGTGGACTTCGGGGTCCTGCCACAGATCATCAATACCATCATATTTGTGGATAAAGGTGAGATCACAAACGTTTATGACGTCGGTTTTACCATCAAGGTCCCTGAGGGTATGTCGAGTGAGATCAATCTGCGCCCTGTCACGACGGTCAGTGATCATGATACCGGGGAACTGGTCTTCGAGGTGTTCAAGTACGACCAGGAGACCATTGTCATGCCGGTCATGCATATGGAAGCTTCTCAGGCACCCCTCCAGGCACCGTCGGTAATAAAAGAAGAGGAGGTCAGCTCCTCCTCCTCGTGGAAGATTACCGAGAAGGAGATCCAGAGGGAGATAGGAAGGTACACTGACGGGTTCGTGGACGTGCATATGCTTTCTGAATCAAAGGCAGTCGTCTATATTGATGACAAGGACGTCCCGGCAGCCATAGGAAAAGGTGGCAAGAATATCGCCGGAATCGTAAATAAAGTTGGAATCGGGATAGATATCAGGCCAAAAAGCGAACTTGAGAAGCAGCCCTCCCAGCCCCAGGCAGAGGAAGAACTCCAGCTGGGCGGAGGCGTAAAGATTCGCATGGATAAGAAACAACTTGCTATTATCTGCCCGGAACAGAGCGGTAAAATTGTTGATGTCTTTGCAGGGAAGGAGTACCTCTTCACTGCAACGGTGAATGATGCAGGAGAGATCCACCTGGCAAAAAACAGCACTATTGCTCTTGAAATGATAAAACGCCACAGTGATGGAGACGTTATAAAATTAAGGCCAGTATAACCATATTTTATTTTTTCTACCGAGGAGAAGGTGAATTCCAGTGAGCGGACCAGACATGGGGCAGCTTGAAAGCAATGCCCTTGCAGCATGGGATCGTGCCTTTGAGGCCAACCCATCAGACCGTGAAAAATTCTACATCACGGTTGCATATCCCTATCCGAGTGGAGCCATGCATGTGGGGCATGGCCGTACCTATATAGTCCCGGACGTGATTGCACGTTTCTGGCGCATGCGGGGGAGAGAAGTTCTCTACCCGATGGCATTCCATGTCACTGGTGCACCGGTGATTGGAATATCAAAGCGGATTGCCCGTGGCGATCCAAAGGCAGTCACCCTGTACCGCGATCTTTACAAAGTCCCTGAACAGACGCTGAAGGAGTTTGTCGATCCACTTGCAATTGTCAGGCATTTTTCCGAAGAATATGCACGGGTAATGAAAGAGTGTGGTCTTTCTATTGACTGGAGAAGACGGTTCACAACCGTTGACCCGACCTACAGCAAGTTCATTGAATGGCAGTGGAAACACCTTCATGAGGGCGGGCACGTCTTAAAAGGAGCGCATCCTGTCCGGTATTGTCCGCAATGTGAGAACCCGGTCGGAGACCATGACCTTCTTGAAGGTGACAAGGCAGAAATTCTGAAGTTTACCCTAGTGATGTTTTCATGGAACGGTGAGCTTATCCCTACTGCAACACTGCGTCCTGAAACAATTTATGGTGTAACCAACCTCTGGGTCAACCCTTCGATAATCTATGTAAAAGCCGTTGTTGATGGTAAGAGCTGGATTGTAAGCCGGCAGGCTGCGGAAAAACTCTCCCTGCAGGACCACACCGTCGTTATCACTGAGGAGATCCCAGGGACGGCCTTAATCGGTCAGGAAGTCTCTCACCCGCTCTGTGGTAAAGTCCCTGTATTGCCCGCTGAATTTGTTGATCCTGATATGGCAAGCGGAGTCGTCATGAGTGTCCCGGCGCACGCACCCTTCGACTACATAGCGCTCCGTGACCTTCAGAGCCTGGGGAAATACACCGGTATCAGGCCTCTTGCACTCATAAGTGTCCCGGGTTACGGGGAATTCCCTGCAAAAGACGCGGTGGAGCGTGCGGGAATCGAAAACCAGTCTGATTCACGCATGGAGATCCTGACACAGGAAGTTTACAGCGCAGAATTCAGTAATGGTAAGCTGTTTGACAAATATGGCGGGGAGCCCGTACGTATAGCAAGAGATACCGTGGCAAAGCTCATGGTCGAAGAGTACGGTTCCGCCATAATGTACGAGTTTGATACGAGATCAGTTGTATGCCGTTGCGGAAGCCAGGTATTTGTGAAGATCCTGCATGACCAGTGGTTCCTCCAGTACAGCGATCCGGAATGGAAAGCACAGGTTGCAGACCTCTTAAAGGACATGGCCCTTGTCCCCCCTGAAGTCAGGGCTGAGTTTGAGAGGACAATAGACTGGTTAAAGGACTGGGCCTGCACGCGGCGTGTCGGGCTCGGGACCCGGCTGCCATGGGATCCGGCATGGCTTATCGAACCATTGAGCGATTCGACCATATATATGGCATATTATACTATCGCTCACCGGATTAAGGAGTTTTCCCCTGATCTTCTCACCCCAGAGGTTTTTGATTTTATCTTCCTCGGTAAAGAATCGCCAGATCTTCCCGATAAGGCCCGTCTTGAAAAGATCAGGGAAGAGTTCCTGTACTGGTACCCTTATAATTACAGGTTCTCTGCAAAAGACCTCATTTCAAATCACCTGACATTCCAGCTCTTCCACCATGTCGCCATATTCCCGCAAAACCTCCTGCCCGAGGGAATGGTCGTATTCGGGATGGGACTGTTGAACGGTGCAAAGATGTCCTCATCGAAAGGGAATGTGTTCCTGCTGGAAGATGCCGTGAGTGAATTCGGGGCAGATACAGTACGTATGTTCCTCGTCGGGAGTGCGGAGCCCTGGCAGGACTTTGACTGGCGGAATGAGCTTGTTGCATCGACACGCAAACAGATAGAACGGTTCTGGAATACCGTAACTGAACTGGGGAACAGCACCGGAGAAGGTTCAGATATCGATATCTGGCTGATTAGCAGGCTCCAGTACCACATCAGGCGGACCACGGAAGCACTGGATAACTTCCAGACCCGGCAGGCACTGCAGGAATCATTCTATGCCATTGAATCTGACCTGAAATGGTACCGCAGGCGTATAGCAGGGGCATCAGAGGGAAGCCGTCACCTGCAGGAACTCTGTTCGGTTTGGGTCCGCCTCCTCGCACCAATTGTTCCTTTTACCTGTGAATACCTCTGGAAAAATCTCAATAAGGTGGGGCTTGTATCTTTTGCTGACTGGCCTGTCGCCGACAGTGAACTGGTGAACCCAAACCTCGAACTTGCCGAAGAACTCCTTGCCCGTACGGTAGAGGATATCGAGTCAATTTTGAAGATCATCCAGATAGAACCTGCTTCCATCTCAATTTACTGCGCCCCGGGGTGGAAACAGGAGATCTTCACCATGGTTGCCGGAGCCCGGGATAAAAACACGGTTATTCGTGAGATCATGAAAAATGAGGCCATGAAGAAACGCGGTAAAGAGGCGACTGATGCCACACGGCAGTGCACGACACTTATTCACCGCCTGCCACCACAACTGGTCGACCAGATTGTTACATCTGCTATTGACGAAAAATCCATATTCGAAAATGCATGTTCGTTCCTTGAAAAAGAGTTCGGTGTACCGGTAAAAGTGCTGGATGCGGGGCAGAGCATGCATGCGAAGGCATCATCTGCCCTCCCATTCAAACCGGCAATTGTAATAGAATAACTATTCAACACTTTTTGCTTTTTTGACCCGTTCTTTTGTAGAATAACCGGTTACTGCATCGAGGTATTTCCGGAACCGCCTGTTAGTGTCAAGGATTGTTGCATCATCTGCTTCAATATTTGACTCTGTGCGGACAATGAGAGATTTTCCATCCTTCCCTGCAGTCACATCGAGAATTTTTAGCGCACCAAACGAGGTCTGGTAGTGATCTCCCTCTTCACGTATTTCGCTCCCGAAACACAATTTCATCTGTTCATGCATATTAGTTCTGAGATCTTTTGTGAAACCCCGCTTGACCTGATACTCTTGCATAATACTTTTTAGGTTGCCGTGATATGTTAATCTAATGTCACCTGAACCAAATGTTGATATCAGGATATTCTCAAAGCCCCTGAAGAATGAGGGTTCTTCGGTGCTCATGGGATTCCCGGGAAGCGGGCTGGTGGGCAGCATAGCCCTTCAGTACATGGTTGATCAACTGGAATTCGAGCAGATCGGGAGTATGAACAGTAAATATTTCCCGCCACTCGCGATGATGACAAAGGGGGTAATCAACGTTCCCGTGCGATTTTATGAACGTGATTCAGTTATGGCAATTGTTGCCGATATCCCCATCCATCCTATGATCTGCTATGAAGTGGCGAATGGAATAATGGACTGGCTGATGCCGTTCAAACCGAAAGAGGTGGTCACGATTGCAGGCATTATTACAAATGAACCGGACAAAAGGGTATTTGGAGTTGCCACAACTGATGATGCCCTTCCACGGATACAGGATGCAACCCTGATACTGCCGATCGGATCAATATCAGGTATTGCAAGCAGTATCCTGACAGAATGCAAGATACGAAATATCGCAGCGTATGGACTACTCGGTGAGACGATAAATGCTCCCGACCCGAGGGCCTCCGCTGCTACTATCGATGTACTGAACAAGATGTACTCACTTGGACTCGATACAAAACCTCTTCTCGACCAGGCTGAAGAGATCGAGTCTGCGATGCACAAACTTGCCGAGCAGGTCCAGACTGCCGAGTCGATGCCGAAGAAAGACCAGCTTCCCATGTACGGGTGAACAACATGATCTGTTATGCACTAACCGGAATCGCTCCCGAAGTCATCAGAGAGCTCAGACAGGGTAAACCACGCACGCTTGAGCTGCAGAGTACTCACAATGTTGTCACCCTTGCAGGGATAAATGCAGGATCTCCAGTTTTTTTGACATCCGTGGACATGGAAGATCTCAGTGCCGGGGATTCGGGAATAATCGTTGAGCTGATGTCCATAAGCATCACCATGAAAAGAATTGTTGAATTCACACAGGGACTCCATTATGAAGAGCGGGAGAGGATGTCGGCCAGGGTGAAAGTAAAATGTATCGGTACCTCTACGGTGAAGAGCGTTACGCATGAAGGGGTCATTAAACCGGTTACCGTGGATATCGTAAAATCGACCTGCTTCCATGCCGGGTAGAGAGAGGTTAAAGGGGGGATCAGGATCCCTTATCTCCAGTTTTTAAAGATTTGCAATATTTACTGCCCCGCTACATTCAGTCGATTGAACACTTATCGTTCTTCATTGCCATCTTTTCACCCTTGAAATTCTGTCCGGATCATTGATCACATATTTTGCGAGTGATCGGGAATAAGAAAATACCTGAACCTTACTGGAGAAGACATAATGCGTAATCGTAACTTCTACATGCAGCTTCGAGGGGTCTTTCATGAGTGCGGAGAATTAATTACGAAGGAGCCCTAATTTTACTGCTGCATGGGCTTGTGGCTTAGCCTGGATAGAGCGCCGGGCTTCTAACCCGGATGTCGAGGGTTCGAATCCCTCCAGGCCCGTTTTTCTGATACAATTCTTCTTCACTTTTCCCTTCGGGTGCCGGTTGCTCAACTCATACGAAACCGCGATTATATACTGATAAAATCCGGTGTTTCTTCTAAATTCTTAAACGAGTATTGGAATGATCCGGAGTAACTTTAAATAGTATTTAGATAGATCTCACAGATATTCATTTACCTGGCAGGGAGAGCGCCTGTCTGCCCTTAAAAATCTGATCAGGCAGCCTCAATCCGGGGTGAATGGCAAAAAAGGTGGCAAAAATGGTGCGCAGTACTCCGCTTAAGCGTAGCGCAGGGTGCATTTCGGGAGTATCAGATTATTCCCGGTGTATTCCTGTTTCGGGAATTATTATTGCAGTCCTCCTGATTTTTTTCTGCGGGGCTGTATCTGCAGAGACGGCAGTGAATGATGTAGTACTTTCTGTATCCCCGGGGATAGCAGGGGAAGCACAGGTGTGGAATGTCTCGTTTCATATCAACCAGGGCCTGGTAAATGAGACAAACGGGTTTTTCATCACCTTCGACCAGAGTTTCGTGGTCGATGATCCATTCGACCCGGAATGCATAACGGTATGGTCAAACCAGGGTTCAGCCCAGCCGCACCGGGTGATCATTATTCATAATCCAAACGAGAGTTACCCGTTGTACCAGCCGGGCACTACGACGGTGAAGTTCAACAACCCCATGGACATTCCGTTTAACAGTGATGTGCTCATCAGCTTCTCCTGCGGAGTACACACCGATTGTCCGATCAACTGTTCCGGGTATCACGTATGGGCCAATACAGATGTTGAAACATATCCGGTTGAAAGTAATTACGTGTATATCAGGATCCCGGTTACTGCTGGTGCAGGGGATAACGGTATGATACAATCCCCGGACGGTAATTTCAGTCCGCCGGACCATACACAGGTCTTTGACTGTGGTTCCGAACCACTTTATCTGATAACCCCGGATTCGTCCTATAAAATCGACGACGTCACGGTCGATGACGTTTCAGTTGTCGATGATCCCAATTACACGCACTTCCCTGATGGCCACGCAGAGTATATATTTGATCCCCTCCACTGCGACCACACGATTTATGGAACCTTTGAATTTGAAATCCAGCCGCCTGAACTGATTAAGACAACTTCGAATTCCATCGTTACACCGGGTACGACATATTTCTACACCATTGGATACTATAACCCGAATCCTGTCAACCTTACTAATGCATCCATCACCGATACCATTCCCTCCAATCTACTCTTCGTGAATGCAACAGGGGACTGGCATATTGAGGATGACAATATCCTCTGGACTCTTGGAACACTCGCTCCAAATGAGTCAGGTAGTGTAATAATGACAGTGATGGTGAATGGTTCTGCACCAGCGGGAACGTTCCTGAACTGTGCAGAACTCGAGACAGACCAGTCAGGACCTGTAGAGGACTGCACTGACGTCACGGTCATCATTCCCCCGGTCATCACAAAGACCGCACCGGCTGGTGTTGTCGCCCCTGCCGGGACCTACACTTATTCAATTACTTATCAAAACCCGAATACCGTCAGCCTTACAGGTGCATCCATCACCGATGCCATACCCGCCGATCTGGTCTTTGTGAATGCAACTGGGGACTGGTCCTTTGTAAATGACACCATTACATGGTCCCTCGGGACACTCACTCCCAACGAGACAGGTACCGTCACAATGACCGTCCACGTTGGGTATCTCGTTCCGCCCGGGACGGTTATCACGAACTGTGCAGAACTCGGGACAGACCCGTTTGAACCGGTTTCTAACTGCACGGATGTCAGGGTCCTCTTTATACCGGTCATAAATAAGACTTCTCCAGCTGAAATGGTCGCACCCGGCGAGACATTCACCTATTCCATCGTATATGAAAACCCGAATTCTGTCAGCCTTACCGGCGTTATCCTCACCGACTACATTGAATCAAATCTCGTCTTTGTGAATGCAACTGGGGACTGGTCCTTTGACGATGACGTCGTCATATGGTCCCTCGGAACACTCGCTCCCAATGAGACGGGTACCGTCACACTGACCGTCAGCGTTAAGACCGACGTTTTACCTGGCACTCTAATCCTGAACTGTGCAGAACTCGAGACAGACCAGTTTGAAGAACGGATTTTTGACTGCACTGACGTCACGGTCGCCGTTCCCCCCCTCCTTGAAAAGACTGCACCATCTGGTATTGTCACTCCCGGCGAGACATTCACCTATTCCATCGCGTATGAAAACCCGGACACCATCAACCTTACGAATGCATCCATCACCGATACCATTCCTGCAGATCTCATCTTTGTGGATGCCCCGGGTGGATTCATTGAAAATGGCACCGTCATATGGCCTCTTGGAACGCTCGCTCCAGGTGAGACCGGCATTGTGAACCTGACCGTCAGTGTAAAGACCGGCGTTTCACCCGGGACTGTTATCACAAACTGTGCAGAACTCGAAACAGACCAGTTTGAAGAACCGGTTTTTGACTGCACTGACGTCACGGTCGTCGTCCCCCCGATTATTATAAAGTCTGCATCGTCTGGTGTTGTCACTCCCGGCGAGACATTCACCTACTCCATCGCGTATGAAAACCCGGACACCGTCAACCTTACCGGCGCATACATCAACGACACAATTCCTGCAAACCTCACGTTTGTGAATGCCCCGGGCGGGTCCTTTGAAAATGGCACTGTCAAATGGCCTCTCGGGACTCTCGCCCCGGATGAGACCGGTACTGTCACGCTGACCGTCAGCGTACATAACGACGTTGCACCAGGGACCGTCATCACGAACTGTGCATCGATATACACAGACCAGTTCGAGCCTATTGAGAATTGCACCAATGTTACGGTTAATGGGTGCATTACAACAGTCGGACTTTCTAAAGTCTCTTCACGGTATGAAGTCGCACCCGGGGAGTCATTCATCTATACGATCAATTACAATACCTCCTGCGGGTGCGGTCCGATAACCGGTGTTGTGGTAAGTGATCACCTGCCTGACGAGGTAACATTTGTCTCGGCAACACACAGCGGTGTCTACGATGGAAATAACGTCACATGGTTATTGGGAACAATAGGGGCCTGTGAAGAAGGAGAGTTAAATATTGTCGTCCGTGTTCCGCTTATCGCGGTAGACCCGAAGGTGACGAATATTGTAACGCTCTTCTATGACCAGGGTCAACCCCTGACGGCAACTGCCGATACAATAATTGATCCCTCCAGGATACCAGACCCAAGAAATGTGCTGGTTTACCCGCCGGTACCGAAATTCGTAGCAATTCCAAAATCAGGAGCTGCACCGCTTTACGTGCGTTTCATTGATTTCTCGTCTGGTAAGCCCACATCATGGTTATGGGACTTTGGAGATAACGCGACCTCATGGCTGAAGAACCCGACACATACCTATACCAGCCCTGGCAGGTACACGGTCACCCTGACGGCCACGAATGACTGGGGTGCCGGCACTACCATTCACAATAATGAAATAATGGTAAACATCCCCATTGTGGTGACAGAAACTCATGAGACCGGAAGCCAGACCGGCAATGAGACACCACAGTCAACCGTGACAAATTACACAAGTCCTTATGACAGGTTTATCAGGACCGGAAAATCACCATTTTCAAGTTTATTTGGCTGATTACCCGGTATTAGATAATATTTTTTGGCATGAAAATCCCATTGTTTTTCATAAGTAAGGCCCGTGAACATAGTTTTCATGGGTGTTTTAAAAGAAACGATTCTGTTGAAGGTTCTTCGCACTATCATGCGGATACAATTTTCAAAGTGAGCGTAATATCCCGGGGTAGTTACCATCATATCCTTAAAAACGACGGCCTTCGCCGCCCCTACATCATTTTTCCAGTTGAATATCAAAACAGCTCCCTCATCCCACTCAGAATGGACCGGTACCACGAAATTACGGACTGAAATCTACGGTAAAGCCCTTGTTGAATAAAAGCATTGAAACGGACAGTTTTGAAACGTTTTCGATAAAAATCAGCACGGGTTCATAAGAATCAGAGGTGTTTAAGTAAAGAGGTAAACAGCGAAAAATCTAAAAAAATGAGAGGTTTACTGGGACTCGTTTGAAACGAGCTGTACATCTGAAATGTTATGCTGTCTCTGCGCGAGCTTTTTAGCCTTGAAAATGTTTTTCCCTTCTTTGCCTATCGCGATTCCACGATCTTCGTCCCTGACTTCAATGTGGGCGATCTGCTCCTCATCCTCTCCCTCAAAATCTATTGAGGTGACCTGGGCCGGAAGGAAACAGTTCCTGAGGAACTGCTCGGGATTGTTCGAGTACTCGACAACCTCGATCTTCTTCCCCATTACATCCATTGCCTTTTTTATGCTTGCACCGTTTTTCCCTATGGCCAGGCCCATCTCGCCGGTATTGACCACAAAGATAATCCGGTTGTTACGGTCGTCTATCACACAATCCCTGCTCCCTGCACCGGTGAGCCGTTCGAACTGGGATATCAGGCGAATACAATCCTCTGTCAACAGAACTTCAGGCATGTTACGCCCTCTTCAGGCTCAGGATGTCGGATTCGCCAGGGTTTATCACTGCAAGAGCGCTTACCATGAACGGTTTTCCGCATGCCTTCCCGAGCTGAACGCTTGATCCCTCAAAGGTGTAGACAAATATGTTCTCATTTCCCTTGATCGTTTCTTTGAATTTTGCAGGGCAGTTCCCGGCCACAACAACCATCTGGGCCTTGCCCTCCTGAATACATTGTTCGGTTTTATTCTGGCCGAGCAGGACATCGCCTGTTTTGATAGCCCTTCTCAACGAAGCATTGAAATCCATTACAATTCTCCTAATTCATAGGTTTCGCGATAAGTTTGACATCCCCGGTACCGAGCTGGATTGGCTGTCCGACGATCACATTTTCAGTGACCCCGCTCAGTTCATCCACCTCATTCGCCACTGCGGCATCAAGGAGATGGTTCACAGTGACCTCAAAGGCTGCACGTGAAAGGACACTTTCCTTTTCACCTGCAATCCCATGACGGCCAATCTGTTTGACCTCTCCTTCCATGCACATCATATCGGCAACCAGCATGATATGCCTGACATCGACAGCGATACCCTGTTCATTCAATGTAGCAAGAGCTTCATGAATAATAGCATTGCGGGCGGCTTCTATACCAAGCACCTGGGATATCTCACTGATGTTGTTGGTACGGGTACGTGAGGTATCCACTCCGTCAACATCAAATACGTCTTTTAGGTTGGAGCCTTCAGTATAAAGTATATACTCTCCGCTCTCCTTTCGCACGACAACCCGCTCGATATCGTCTATACCCTGGACGATAACATTACGGACATGTTCTGCGAGCTGGAATAAATTCTGGTAACTTTCCCGGTCTTTTGGCATGAAGGAGATGACCGCATCCTTATCATCACTCTCATAGTCAAAGTCGCGGTAGTGGCGCCGGTCACGGATCTTGCGCGGCGCCGTCTCAACGATGGTGGAGACCGGAATCTTTCTCTTGTCGCATACTGCAGTGTTTAAATGCACAACAATCTGCATGTTCTCCATATCGATGGTAATATCCCCGAATTCATGGAGGGGGGCCGCTTCTATCTGCCAGCTCACTTCACGTGCCTTGTCCCTGTCACCTGAGTATTCAGGCTGAAGGTAGATGGTCATCGTCGGAGTGCTCGGCTCCTTCCTCGCATCCATGATCTCAATAAGACGCGGAAGCCCGAGCGTGACGTTAATCTCGGCCACACCGGCATAGTGGAAGGTTCGCATGGTCATCTGCGTACCGGGCTCACCAATTGATTGTGCTGCAATTATCCCCACCGCTTCGCAGGCCTCTATCCTGGTTTTCATGTACTCGTCCCGGACCCTGCTGATAATGGTATCAAACTGATCTGCCGGGATGACCCTGCCATCCAGGTATTTTAGCAGTTGTTCCTTGGTTTTTTCGGTAAGATCTGCATCATTAATCGTTTTTTCCTGTTCAGGCAGCATTCAGACCTCCTCCTTTAAAACACTTTCAACGATACCCTTCACGTCCACCGGGTCCCCGAAACAGCTCTTCATGGGATCAGTCCCGTCTTCCCCGTACCTGAACTGAATAATTTTCCCGCCTGTTGACCTGACTGTTCCGTCATACGCCACTTTCAGGTCCTGCAGTGCATTGATCAGGCGTCGCTGGAGGTACCCGCTCTGTGACGTCCTGACTGCCGTATCCACAAGACCTTCACGACCTCCGATGGCATGGAAGAAGAATTCCGTCGGGTTTAACCCTGATTTATAGCTGTGCTCGATAAAGCCGTGCGCATCTGAGCCGCGGTCTCCCTTCCTGAAGTGAGGGAGGGTCCGGTCATCGTATCCTCTCATGATCCTCTCACCACGGACCGACTGCTGCCCGACACACCCTGCCATCTGCGTGAGGTTCAGCATGGACCCCCTGGCCCCGCTGACCGCCATTACCACGGCACTGTTACCGAGCCCGAGGTGCCGGCCTGCAATTTCACCGGTACGGTCCCTGGCTTTCCCGAGGACCTGCATGATCTGCATTTCAAGGGTCTCTTCGGGAGTCCTGCCCGGCATGGGTTCAAGCTGGCCATCCTCGTAAATCCTTATGCGACGCTGGACATCGGTCTTGGCGTTCTGGAGCACTTCGTCTATCTGACCATATTCAGTCTTGGAAAGATCTTCATCGTCAATACCGAATGAGAACCCGTCCAGCATGATGGAACGTATGGAGAGCTCAGTGATATCATCGATAAATTCCGCAGCCCTCTTCATTCCATGCTGGCGGATGATGCGCTGAACAATCTGGCCGTCAAATGCACCTATTGCCTTTTTATCTATAGTGCCCGACTCAAGTTTTCCGTCAATGATCCGGATATATGCATCACGTTCACAGAGTTCGCGCTTGCAGGTCTCGCAGTTCTGGCATGAACTCGCCTTGAAGACCATATTGAGCTCTGGCGGGAGGATCGTTGAGAAGACCTGTTTGTTGCTCCATTTCTGTATCTTCCCTTCAGTCATCCCCGCCGGGGGCATGTTATAAAGGGGCAGGTTCTTGAGCAGGTACAATGCTTCCTGTTTTGTAAACCACCGCAGCTGGTTCGTGAGCATGAATATGCCTGATATATGATCGTGAATACCGCCGATGATCGGGCCTCCGAACCTCGGAGAGAGAAGGTTCTCCTGTACACTCACGAGGATTGCGGCTTCTGCACGTGCCTCCTCGGTCTGTGGAATGTGCAGGTTCATTTCGTCACCATCAAAGTCGGCGTTATACGGCGGGCAGACAGCAGGGTTAAGGCGGAATGTCTTACCGTCCATCACTTTCACCCGGTGGGCCATAATACTCATACGGTGGAGTGAAGGCTGCCGGTTGAAGAGGACGATATCTCCGTCCCTTATCTGGCGTTCCACGGTCCAGCCCGGTTCGATCATGTCTGTAACAGTATCAAGGTTCCCTTCTGCAAGTCGCATGCGGCGCTTGTCAGGACGGATGGCATAGTTTGCACCACAGGGATGGCCGAGGGTGGGACGTATAGGACCGTTTCGAATCATCTGTTTTAATTCTTCAAGGTTATACGGGGTAACACGGACAGGGATAGACATCTCGTTGGCGATTGCCAGTGGAATCCCTACCTCAAGGACACTCAGGTTCGGGTCCGGAGAGATCACCGTACGGGCTGAGAAATTGACACGTTTTCCTGAGAGCGATCCCCTGAACCGGCCGTCTTTTCCCTTCAGACGCTGCGAGAGGGTCTTTAACGGCCGGCCGCTGCGGTGACGGGCAGGCGGGCATCCGGCAACCTCGTTATCGAGGTAGGTGGTGACGTGGTACTGCAGAAGTTCCCAGAGGTCCTCAATGATGAGCTGGGGTGCGCCTGCATCCTGGTTTTCCTTGAACCGCTGGTTGATACGGATAATATCGACCAGCTTGTGGGTCAGGTCGTCTTCAGACCTCTGACCGTTTTCAAGGATGATCGATGGCCTCATTGTGACAGGGGGAACGGGAAGGACGGTAAGGATTGTCCATTCCGGCCTTGCGACATCGGGATTTATTCCGAGGTGCCTGAGGTCTTCATCAGGTATTCTCTCGAGACGGGCCCTGATATCTGCAGGTGTGAGTTTATGTTCGATTTTCTTTCCCTCTTCAACCATAACCTCTGAGAAGGTTGTCGGTTTCTCAAAGTTGATCTTCAGCTGCTGCTCACCGCAGTGAGGACATACGCGCTCTTTTTTGATGTCTTTTTCAGAGAGGACATCCCCTGTCAGGTCATCCTCTGTTCCTACCACCTTTTCAATCTCTTCGGGCGATAAAAGGAGCCTGCTGCAGCTCCTGCAGGTGACACGGAGCAGTTTCCTGATCAGCCGGGTGTAACCGACATGGATCACAGGCTTTGCCAGTTCGATATGCCCGAAGTGGCCGGGACATTCGCTTGCCTTCTGATCACAGGTCTTACACCTGAGTCCGGGGTCGATGACACCAAGGTTCAGGTCCATCAGGCCCTGCGGATAGGGAAAACCATCATCATCGTAGGTATCCGCCCAGATAATCTTGCGGACACTCATGGTACGGATTTCTTTTGGAGAAAGTAATCCAAATTCAATTTTTCCAATTCGTTTTGGGCTGGGCATGCTACACCTCCTCTATACTACATCCTCAAGCTTCAGTCTGGGTGCGATTCCCATGCTCTTCATCTCGTCAAGGAGGAGCTTGAATGCGTACGACATCTCGACCGGGTAGATATCGGTCTCTCCACCACATGCAAGGCACCGGGTACTGTTTGCCCTGCGGTCAAGCATTGCAACCATCCCGCAGTGTGCGCAGACGTACTCCTGCACCTTATCTGATTCATCGAGAAGACGCTCTTTTAATGCCATCGCCGCACCGTGCCCAATCATCACGTCACGTTCCATTTCACCGAAACGCAGACCTCCTTCACGGGCACGCCCTTCAGTCGGCTGGCGTGTCAGCACCTGCACAGGCCCGCGGGACCTGGCATGCATCTTGCTCGACACCATGTGGTACAGCTTCTGGTAATAGATGACGCCGACGTAGATGTCTGCCTTGAACCTTCTGCCGGTAATGCCATCATACATTACTTCACGCCCGGTATGTGCGAATCCAAGACTTTTCAGTGAACCCCTGATATCAGTCTCGATTTCTCCGGAAAAGGCCGTACTGTTGATACGGCGGCCCTCAAGGGACCCGACTTTTCCACCGATCATCTCAAGCATGTGTCCGACAGTCATACGGCTGGGAATCGCATGCGGATTGATAACGAGGTCAGGTGCGATACCGGCTTCGGTGAATGGCATGTCTTCCTGCGGCGATATGAGCCCGATAACTCCCTTCTGCCCGTGCCGGGATGCAAATTTGTCGCCCACTTCCGGGACACGGAGATCACGGGTCCTTACTTTAACCAGACGGGAGCTGTTCTCTCCCTCTGTAATGATCACCGTGTCGACAATGCCGTGCTCATTGCTTCGCATGGTAACCGATGTATCACGCCTTTTTTCGACGGTAATCAGGTCGCTTGTCGGCTCTTCAAGGAACCGTGGCGGAGACGTCTTGCCAATGAGCACATCTTTCTCGGCTACAACGGTCTCAGGATTGATAACCCCGTCATCGTCCAGGTTCTTATATGACTCTGCTCCGTGTGCCCCGGTGACTTCCTCGTCAGGGATTTCAATACGGTCAACCTGACCGCCGGGATAACGCCGCTCTTCACCTTCGTATGTCCTGAAGAAGTGCGAACGTCCAAGACCGCGTTCGATAGAGGCCTTGTTAAAAATCAGTGCATCCTCAATGTTATACCCCTCGTAACTCAGGATTGCCACGACAAAGTTCTGCCCGGCAGGCCGGTCATCTGATCCGATCAGGTCTGAAGTCTGGGTATGAACGAGCGGTTTCTGGACATAATGGAGGAGGTGCCCCCTGGTGTCGGGACGGAGCTTCATGTTTGCCGCACCAAAACCCAGTGCCTGCTTTACCATCCCTGCGCCCATCGTAACACGCGGACTTGCATTATGTTCCGGGAAGGGTACATGTGCTGCACCGATACCAAGGATGAGCGAGGGATCGATCTCCATATGGGTATGGTCCGGATTGATGTCTTCCGGGTTCATCGCGATGAAAAGATCTTCCTCCTCCTCCGCATCAATGAACTCGATCAGTCCCTTCTGGACGAAATAGTCAAAATTTATCTCTTTTTTACGGAGTTTTTCAATTTCTTCGGGCGTTGTCAGGGGTTTACCGTTCGATAAAACGATTAACGGCCTGCGTGCACGGCCACGGTCGGTGTGAATGATCACATCGTTATTGAATTCCTTGTGAGATACATTCACTTCCACGGAAAGGGCACCCTGCCTGCGCATTGCCCTGATCTGACCGACCAGGGCTTTTGGATCCTCAACAAGGCCAATAAGTGCACCGTCTACAAAGACCCTTGCTTTCTTCATTCAGTGTCCCCCTTGATGTGTTCAACGCCGATGCTGTAGAGCAACCGGCCCACCTCGTCTTCATCACTTACTCCATTGCTTATCTCGACCATCTGGGCAAAGTTTTTTACCAGCCCACAGTTTGGCCCTTCAGGAGTCTCACTCGGGCAGATACGTCCCCACTGGGTGGGGTGAAGGTCCCTGGCCTCGAAGTGTGGCTGTGAACGGGATAACGGCGATATTACACGCCTGAGATGGGACAGGACACTCATGTGATCAACACGGTCGAGGAGTTGTGATACTCCGGTCCTGCCGCCCACCCAGTTACCGGTCGCAAGCGGGTGGAGCAGTCGCTCGGTCAGCACATCGGCCCTGACCGCAGTACCGATTGAGAGATCGCGGTGTCGCATACTTGCCCTTTCAAGCTGGTACTTGATATCCCTCGTCAGCCGGTTTAAGGAAATACGGAAGAGGTCTTCCATAAGGTCCCCTGCGAGTTTCAGCCGCTTGTTGGAGTAGTGGTCCTTGTCATCGATCCGCCTCTTGTTCAGCACCAGGTCAAAGCAGGCCTCGGCCATGCGGCCAAGGAAATGTCCCTTTGCAAGGCGAACACTCTCGACTGCTTCCTTGTACCCCTCGTCACCTTCTTTTAAGCTGAGTGGCATGAGGTAGTTGAGGTGTGGCAGAAGGTAGTTATCCAGCACGAACTCGGCCCGCTTTCTCTGGTAATCGCGGGTCTGGTTCGGGGCCAGCTTCTTGCCGACATACATAACTCCTGCCTCCACACTGTCGCACTCGCTCTCCTCGAGGTTCTGCATCATGAACGTGAGGATATCCTCATCGGTTGACACCGCGTTCACCACATCATGGTCACTGACCATCCCTAGCGCCCGGATAAGGTCGACAAATTTCAGATGGCCGGCCACTGACGGGAACGATACTTCAAGCAGGTTTTTCCGGTTTCTCTCGACCACGACGAGCGCACGGTATCCCCTGTACTGCGAGAACACCTTTGCCACATAGATACGCTCATTGTAACGTTCGGTAAACTCGGTCATGATCTTGTTGGAGGCAAGATCCTCCAGCGTCATAAGGACCCGTTCGGTACCGTTTACAATGAAATAGCCCCCCGGGTCAAACGGATCTTCGCCGTGCGTGACCCGCTCGTCATCGGTCATACCATACAGGTTACAGGATAATGATCCGACCATGATCGGCAGCTGGCCGATGGTAGTCATCACAGGTTCCTGCCGGTCTTCACCCTGAACCAGCGTAAGGCTCAGCTGTATGGGTGCCGCATAGGTGAGATTACGGAGCCGCGCTTCGCTTGGGAAGAGATCCCCCTGTGACCCGTCCGCTTCTCTGACGAGCGGCTTTTTGACCTCGATTTTACCCAGTTCCACCCATACAGGTTCATTGCTTTTACCCCGGATTTCAATATCGGTCTCGATTACCCGCTGTTCATTGACAACTTTTTGAAGATTGTGCTGCAGAAAATTATTAAAGGAGTCAAGTTGATGCCGCGCAACATGCTCCCGTGAAAAATACGCTTTTGATAATACGCTTCTATCAATCAGAACGATCAGCCCCGCCTTATTTTTTTGGTCGCTTGATAACAAGTCGATACGATTCGGCTCTGCCGGCTGTGTGACTGTGGCGAATGATCCTGATCACATCTCCCACCTTCGCACTGATGGCTTTCACCGCAGGATCATCATGATAAATTTTTGGTAGTTGCTCGTTGGAAATGTTGTAGGTGGAGAACAGCGAACTGACCTCCTCCTCGCTCATAATCTTATGATCAGGCACCATTATGTGATCTAATACATTCAAACCGGTGCTCAACCCAAAACCCCCTCAAACGATAAATTTTTGCTTTTCAGATACATCACCGCTAAAAACCCACAGACTGTGGCCGTGGCAACGGGCCCGGAGGGATTTGAACCCCCGACCACCTGGTTAAAAGCCAGGCGCTCTACCTAACTGAGCTACGGACCCACCAGAAAGTACAGCACAGCACTATTACAATGCAGGAAAACTATATAAATATATTTACATAATCTATTGGTTCCGGGATCCAGGCACCTTTCAAATAGTACCCTATATTCAGCTATATATCCATTAAAAATGATTCTTCACGGCAAAAAGGCCCGTTTTTCAGGAGTGAGACATTTTTTAACCACCTTCATTTCCTGTGAGCAGGGGCACGCAAATTACATCCATATCACCAATGATTTTACAATCCTTCAATGCCCGGTCAATCGCATTCATCGGGACCCTGTTATTGATTGTCTTTAAATGCTTTATATACCCCCTCGCGGCACTCTCAAATATCTCTTCAATATCCACTATTAAAGAAAAACATAATATCAGGGATTCAGGAAAAACAGGGTTCCTGTTCATAAGTGTGAATGTTTCGCCGCCGAAGGACTCCTCCATTGTCACGTAGGGAAGTGTGTTGCCGGGTACTGGAGTGATAAAAAAACTGACCCGGTCTTCAGGGCTGTATAATGCAACAATCCGGTCCTTTTTTATTATGGCAGTCAGCCCACCCACCACCTGGCTGATATCATTGACTGCCACGATTGTGACTATCTCATTATAACCCTGGAACTATTTACCCGAAAAAACCAGGGGGTTATTAAAATTGATTTTTCGTACCAATTTCGACAGACAGATCTAAAATCCCTTAATTCATGATCTGTTCCAGTCAGGGCATGTCAGGGAATGCATTTCCGGCATTTGCTGTTCAGGTATATTTTTTAACCAAAAGAAATAAATAAATGAACTGAATTTAATGTCTGGAATTACCGGCTGGCTTCGGAACAATGCCTCATCGTTCCAGCCGACCGCATCGGTTGCCCTGAATGCCACGCGTCATATGAGCCAGATAGAGCGAAAGAAGTTGTTTTCTCCTGACATTGAACATATGCGCACCGCAGAAGGGCGCTGGTACGAGGCGATTATGTACGAGACCTTCCGGGACCTTTCACTCGAGACCGATACCATTCATCGTGTTGCCCTGAAAGGTGCAGACGCCCCCCGGGGACGGCGTAATTTCAGGCTTGGACAGAACGGTTTTTTTTATTCACGCCTTGGCGATATCACTATTCGCGGAAACGGACAGGACCTCGCGGAATTCGATCTTCTCTTTTTTGACACCGACGGAAATGCAGCCTTCGCAGAGGTCGTTACCTCTGCATCAGATATGAAGGAGTTTGAAAAGGAGATTGAATATAAAAAGAAACTTCTCGGTTACCTTTTCAACCAGAAAGTAGTTCCTTTCCTCCTCATCTCATCGTTTGACGTGAGAAACTACTCTGTCGGCAAAAGACTGTTAAAATGCCGGGACAATGTGAACATCAGGACCATTCCGTGTGAAGAGATAAAATCACTGATAAAACCTGGAAAAACGCAAAAATCGGGGAATAATCACTCCAACAACCCTAAGCTGTTTCGAGCCTCCGATCTTTTGCTGAAACGCCGGTTCGAATACCAGAAATACCATGACTGGGAGAGAGACAGGGTTTTTAAGAGTGTTTCAAATAAAATCGATGTTCGCGAATCTGAAAATAATGATGAGACTTCCCGCCTAGTGAAAAAAATATTGTATGGCAGCCTCTATCCATCAGGCGTAAGAACGCTCTGCAAAGACCGTGATCTCACATTTAAGGGGACCAGGCTTGATATTGATGATATATTTCAAAAATTTTCAAAAGTTGTACTTGCAACAGATCTTCCTGATTATGAACCCCTTATTTACCTTCGTTCCCGTCAGAAACAACAATACCTGAAGATGGTGCAGGGAAAAGACGGTAACTTCAAGTTTGAACGGTATACCCCGTCCCGAGTGGGGTTCTTTCTCTGGCTTGAGTCGTTAAACCCGACTCTTGGTGCACGGATCACCACCCAGATCCTCGATGCTTTTTCTCCTTCAGAAAATTAAAAAAAATGGCCTGTTTTCAGGCCGACCAACATCGTATCGTGTGCCGGATTGACCCTTCAGTCAAGCAGGACGGTCAGTGCATCATCAGCATATGCATCCATGACATATGGGATGCCCGATACATGGGATGCCTCTTCGGTAAGGGCCATCAGGTCATTTCTGCTCACGGTACTCAGTTTGAAATTCCTGCTGCCGGCCATGAGCTGCTGGAAGCCTGTTTTAAACTTCTGGGTATAGGTGTAAATACCGATTGCACCCATCGGGATGTCTTTGAACTTGGAACCGTATTTCTCTTTCAGTTCCTCGTAGGTTACAAAGATCTCCTCAGGAACCGATCCATACTTGGAAACGGTCTTTGGTAATTCTCCTGCCTTGATCCACTTTTCGATGTTCTTTCCGACCATTCCCGGGATCATGAGTCCCCTGCCCATGCAGACTGCCTTGACATACGGGTTACCCATGGCGAGTGCCTTGAATACATTGGGTTCATCTGAAAATCCACCGGCCATTGCCAGATCAGGAACACGTTTACCTCTCTTTTTAAGGAGTTCCGCATACTCGTATGCAAGGGACTGGATATAGAATGTGGGGATACCCCATTCGTTCATCATGGGCCACGGGCTCATGCCTGTACCACCAGATGCACCGTCAATCGTCAGGAAATCGATTTTTGCTTCGGAGCTGTAGCGGATTGCCATTGCGAGCTCAACTGCGGAATATGCTCCGGTCTTTAAGGTGACCCGCTTGAACCCGATGTCACGGAGGCGGTCCACTTCTTCGAGGAAGCCTTCCTTGGTCACGAAGCCGAGGCGGGAATGCCGCTCAAATTCTTTGAATGCACCCTGCTTGAATGCGACCTGCGTATCCGGACGGGTTGGATCCGGGAGCACGATGTACCCTCTCTTCTTAAGCTCGATTGCCCGGTCGAGGGTACTTACTTTTATCTCTCCTCCAATACACTTGGCGCCCTGTCCCCACTTGAGTTCGATGGTCTCGAGGTTATGTTTGGAAGAAACATATTCAGCCGTGCCAAGACGTGTGTCCTCGACATTCATCTGAACCAGCATCTCGCCGTAGCCTTCCCAGAACTTCTTGTAGACATCAATCCTGCGGTCCATCTCGGGTGATTTTTTTACCTTGCCGTTGTTATCGAGTTCAAGCGCCGGGTCAACACCGCAGACATTTTCACCACAGACGATGGTGATACCGGAAATTGCCGCCCCGATGGCGAAGTGTTCCCAGTTAATACGTGCAATATCGGTTGATCCCAGTGCACCGGTAAAGATCGGGAGACGCATCTTGACTTTTTTGTCCCATCCATACTCGGTCTCGGTATCAACAGAATAGAAAACTGCCGAGTCAGGACCGATATCAGTACCTTCCGGAAGACCTTTCGCACCAATGGCATATCCCTGGATATTCAGGTGTGAATAATCAATCGGGTAATTCTTATCGGCACCGGCAGTTATTTCACCGAACGGTCCCGGGTAAAGAACTTCGCGGCCCCGGAACGATGAAAGCCAGATCTCACAACTTCCCTTGCATCCGTCCACACAGCGTGTGCAGATGCC
This sequence comes from Methanoregulaceae archaeon, assembly GCA_041305745.1. GTDB lineage: Archaea > Halobacteriota > Methanomicrobia > Methanomicrobiales > Methanospirillaceae > UBA467. The sequence goes on from JBFYKV010000162.1 coordinate 26,132, forward strand.
TGACATTGGTGCCACATCACGTGACCGGTTAGCGGTACCGGTCGCTTCATTGGCGTTAGGCTGTCTAAGATTCATAAATACTCTCCTTTTGCTCTTTTATTACTTCAATATAATAGAGAAGTATGTTTGAGCACGCTCAAGCCCAAACTAACATAGTTTTATACTTCACTCGCTTATAAGCGCTTGCCTTCCAGCCCCATATAACTCTTTTGGTGTCGATCACTGCCATCTTCATTTCCCTTTTATACCTGGACAGGATATCATGAAATCCATGACCATATTCATTCATTTTTCCAGGCAGTAAAACCGGTCCATCTTTATATCCCTGTCACCCCTGAAAAAAAACAAGAGGGGTAATATTTAAAAAACGTATTCCGGCCGATATCTCTCACATAACCAGTCCATGATGACGATACTAACGATCCCCGGTTTTGCATCCGCTTACACGAGGCCCACTCACAGGGCGTGTGGAATGCCGGAAAGAATTCATGGGTTGTGTGAGTGTCGGTATCTTCCGGGAAGGATACTCTATAGAGGTGATGAGACCGGCCGTTTTCTGTATTCTCCCCTGCGCCCTGAAATAAAAAAATGACTTTTTCCGGTGACATGAAGGTTCCGCCTATAAATGGGGATATTTTCCCTAAATTTCCACAATTTCGTATGTTGCTGTCCCGAGGCCGATTTCTTCGGCGTATTCGATCTGGCGGTAGCCGTTTGTGTTTTTTCGTAGTCCCCTGAATTTATCCTCTCCCCTTTCATAATTTGACGATAACAAAGAGTCTGAAAATCCCTTCTGTTTGTTTACAAGGTCGAAACTTGCAGCATCTATCGCAACCGGGTCCGATGATGCAAGAATTCCAATATCAGGGACAATCGGGGCATCACTCCAGGGGACACAGTCACAATCCGGAGTTATCCGGGTAAGAAAATTTATAAAGCCGGCTTTTTTCTGCTTTCCATGGAGTGCACCAAGGGCATACTCCACCATACGTTCTGTAAAGACAGGGATTTCGGTCTCCCAGTCCACGTCAATTGCGTTTTCAGGACAGATTGTCACACACTCAAAACACCCGGTACAGCGGGATATGTCGATAACACTCTTTTTGCTGACAAGGCTGACCGCTCCCTGCGGGCACACCGTGATGCATTTTCCACACCCGATGCAGTGTCCTTCGATGGTAACCGGGCGTGCAGAATGCTGGGCCTGTTTCCCTGCAGGCGGGGCACATCCCATGGCAAGGTTTTTTATTGCCCCGCCAAATCCTGCCACCTCGTGTCCTTTGAAATGAGAAAGAAGAATAATATTTTTGCAAAGCGCGATATCCCCCGATATCAGGACACGATCAAAATGCTTTTTCCGGATTTCCACCTCTGAAACAGCTGTACCGCGAAGCCCGTCAGCAATAACCAGAGGTGCGCCCGTCACGGCAAAATCAAACCCATGTTCAATTGCCGTTACGATATGATCTACTGCATTGGAACGGCTCCCCTTATAGAGGGTATTTGAATCGGTCAAAAATGGTTTCCCGCCATATTCCTTTATCTTGTCAACAATCTGCCTGACATAGACCGGGTTTATATACGAGTCATTTCCCCATTCGCCAAAATGAAGTTTTACCGGTACCAGGTCATTTTTTCCGATTATTCCCCCAAAACCGGCCTTGTCAAAAAGGCGCCGCAATTTTGTCACGGTGTTCTGGTGTGGATCACGAGCCCGGAGATTGACAAAATATACTTTTTCAGCCATTTTATCCGCTCTGTATTAAGGAGAATTCTCACCAGTTTCACATTGCCTGCAACCCATAAAAATATGGCACCTGTCCGGATCTCCCGAAAAAATGGATTAATTTAACGGCATTTCATTGCCTTTGCCACACCTCTTTGCCGGAATTGATTCTCTCATTAAAGGACGCAAACTTCCCTCCCTACCAGTATTTCCATCTCATTCCCGTTAACAAACCGTCAGATCCGGATTGAGCCGGTCGTTGTCCCGCGGAAATTACTGCCACCGCCTTCAGGCTCCCGGGGAAATTTCTGGTTTTTTTCACCAGGACTATTTCCACCACGAATGTAAACGAAAAACACCATCAGGCCGGCAAAGGGAACAGTCCCTTGCCGTCAGAAAGGTGTGTATCCCGGAAATTACCGGAAAAAAAAGGTCTGGTGCAGGATTTGTTTAAAAAAAGAGAGAATTTATCCTCTTTTTGAAAGCTGGTGATCAAGGTAGAAAAGGTGACCGACAACACTGCCGAGCATTTTTATCTGTGCGAGGATTTCGCTTGCATTTGCCTCTTCCTCCACCTGCTCCTTTACAAACCATGCAAGCATGTTCTGTGTGGCATAGTCCTTCTCCTTGATTGCAAGATCCATTAGGCCGTTGATCATGCCGGTAACTTTCTGTTCATGGGCATATACCTCTTCAAATACTTCCTGGGCTGACTTCCACGTTGTCTTTGGTGCCTCAATCGCGGTGAGTTTTATTGTTCCCCCGGCCTCAATGATGTAATCATAAAACTTGAGTGCATGGGTCTGTTCTTCCTGAGCCTGCACCCGAAGCCACTTTGCAAACCCTTTGAGGGGTATTGTTTCACAGTACGCCGACATCGAAAGGTACAGGTATGCCGAGTACAATTCGGCATTCACCTGCTTGTTTAATGCATCTGCAACAGCTTTTTTGAGCATGTTCAAATCCTCCTGAACAACGAGATGAGGATGCCAGGATTTTTAATTCTTTCGCAGTACCAGAATATTTTCCAGCATTTTTATTCGGTAATTCACGATATAAAAACATTAAAATGAAATTTTTATATCAAAACCGGGTGCGAAGGACCACGATAAAGTAAGATACCGGACGCATCCGGTACAGAAGGTCGCGTCCATAAGGGTTTTTCCATAATAGCCCGCTATCCCTGCAGAGGGCCATCTGATAAACAATGATTATGACGCAGGGATAAAAAGGGCTGAAAGGATGTTTTTTGGTTCCCGTAACGGGGTACTGGAATTATAGGTACCCGAGCTGGTCATAGGAATACACCCTGACATTATCGATCAGTGCCGGCCCGTAATCCGGATAAGAACGGGCACCGATTTTAAGCGGCACATTTGAGTACTCCATCGAAACCTTATTTCCAGGGTGATACATCAGCTCACCATCACGGTAAAAATCAACATACCCTTCAGGATGAATGACAACCCTGTGCCTGTGCCATTCTTCGAGGTCCTCGTCAGCAGGTCCGCCTATTATCTGCTTATGCTCATACCTGCCGCTTTCATTTGTTATGAACCAGTCATATACACCATGCCCTATCTCTTCAGACGGATTCCCCCAGCAGGCCGGACCAATCGGGCGGTACATTATTTCAACCACTGCATCGGCACCGGTTTCTGTCCTTGGAAGGGAGAAAAAACCGTCTACCCAGCACCCTTCCTGTGTCGTATCATTTACATAAATATCACATTCAAGGATGAGCCCGTTTGTGTAGTTGAACCGAGCATGCGAGAGGGCATAGCTGTCATAGAGATCGTCTCCCCGACTGTCAAAACTGGGCGGGGGATTTCCCCTGTCAGACCTGACCTCGGGAAAAGGATACCCGTACCGTTGCCACTTTACAAGACCGTCATCGAACGTATCCTCAAATATCGGTAACGTCCTGGTGTCAGCAGCCTCTTCCAGGACCATTTTTGGAGATTTATTATTTTCTTCACTCTTCTGGACTGCACTAATACCCGGGACGAGCACAAGTGGTAAAATAACAAGGATAAGGAGGGCTCCCCCTATAATAAGCACCCATGGCCAGGCTTTTTGAAAGGGACTTCTACGGTTCACATTACACGACCTGAATAATCAAATGCTTGGATCATAATGATAAAATAATTTTGAATTTGTATTGCAGGGAAAATTAAGACCTCCATAAGGCCAGGGGCCTCAAAAGTCATATACCGCCATACCGGTAAACCTGACCGTGCCGGAATAAAAATTATTGAGTCAGGACGAGATGACCGCCGATGCATTTTCATCGAACGGATTCGTCCTGATTGCAAGAGAGAAGAGATAGGGATAGTTATTTTTCAGGTATTTCATGTAGGAAAGCCATTCTCCCGCTATAAGCCGGTATACCCTGTTGATATCCCCGGCAAGGTGTTCACGATCTGCAACAGGCAGGTTATTTAAATCCCCTCTCCGTTCAAGTTCCTCGGCAAGGTGAAACACAGCCTGGAGAAGACCGGTAAATGACTGGTGCTCCAGGATGACTGGGTTCTCAAGTAGTCTGACCATGAAGTCCCGCCGGCTCATCAGAACTGTCCGCAGCTTTACAAGATCAACCATCCCGATATCAACACTATATTCGTAGTCTTTCAGGTTCCGGCTGACCCGGGAGAATTCTTCGTTATCCCAGTCATTGCTGACAAGGAAGAACGATTTCACCTGTTTCAGGTCCGGGTCGCAGTCAGAAATAAGCGTCAGAAGGTGCGTCCCGGCTTCTGAAAAAAATGTCCCTATCACCATGTTGATCTTTTCAAGACGTTCCTTTTTAGACCTCATGCTCAGGAGTTCATTGAGGACGAGCGTGACAAGGAGTATGTTTACGGGAAGAAACCCGAGTGCATTAAATATGTAATAATACGTGTTTTCAGGATCACCGAGTATAACGAATTTGGCCATATATATAGCCGCTGAACACAATACCAGGATTATCCCGAGGCGAACCTGCCATCCAGTCCATTTCATACCTATCAAATCCAGTTATTTATTCCTGATTAATTGTAATAATGGTTCTTTCCCATCATTCCTGCAAATTTGTTCATGTGTTCATGAAAAAACCGGATCCAAAGCCGGTTGCTCCCGGATATCAGGTTTCCTGAATTTCAATTTTATCTGCCGTGGAAACCGGAAAAGACAACAGATAAAATAATTCGGATGTCAAAAGAGCGCTAAAACGGAGTATTTTATACTCTAACAATCTATTTTGCGTATTTATCAGGATCCGAATCAAATTTTTTCTTGCACCCGGGAGCACAGAAATAATAGGTCTTTCCTTTGTAATCACTCTTGAATTTCGCTGTTTTTTCATCGACTGTCATTTTGCAGATAGGATCGATTGCCATATAGGATCACCATTTAGTTACCTTTTCTGGCCGGAGGAATATACTTTTTCAACAGCAGCGAGAGGGAGATCACGGTGACAGAGCTGACTGCCATGGCAAGCGCTGCCAGTTCGGGCTTTAAAGTGTAGCCGGTAAACGGGTACAGCACCCCGGCGCCAATCGGGATAAGTGCAGCATTGTATGCGAATGCCCAGAAGATGTTCTGCCTGATCCGGGTCATAACCTTCCTGCTGAGTTGAATCGCAGAAACGGCATCAATGAGATCATCCCTGATAAGGACTAAATCGCCACTTTCGATTGCAACGTCAGTCCCACTCCCTATTGCTATCCCGACGTCTGCGCTGGCAAGTGCAGGCGCATCGTTGATACCATCACCGACAAACGCAACAACCTCGCCTTTTTCCTGGAGTCTCCTCACTTCACCGGCTTTCTCCTCCGGAAGGACCCCTGCTATAATCCGCTCTATCCCTGCCTGTCTGCCGATTATTTCTGCAGTTCTCTGGTTGTCACCGGTTACCATCACTACATTCAGGCCCATGGAATTCAGTTTGCTGACTGCTTTTCCGGCATTCTCCTTGAGAACATCGGCAATTCCGACCATCCCGGCAATTTTTCCTGAAACGGCAACGAGGACTGCGGTTTTCCCTTCCTGTTCGAGCCGTACTGCACCTGCTTCGTCTCCGGAGCTCATTTCCACTTTTTTCTCTGCCATTAAAACCCGGTTTCCAATGAGGATCTCCTCGCCAAGGAGGCGGGCACTCACCCCTTTTCCACCATAGGTATCAAACATCTCATCCGTTTCAAGGTTTATGCCCATATCCGCGGCTTTTCTGACAATTGCCTCTGCAAGCGGGTGTGATGAATTTTTTTCAACACTTGCGGCAATAAGAAGAAACGCCCGATCATCGAGGTCATGGGTTATAATGTCGGTGACTTCCGGTTTTCCCCTGGTAAGTGTGCC
>JBFYKV010000163.1:0-7558 GCA_041305745.1 Methanoregulaceae archaeon
CTCACCGGTATCGCACACCAGGTGGTACAGGATCTTCGGGCACAGGGTGCCGACCTCGTCATCGCCGTCACCCATACCGGTTCGGATGACGACATCGCCCTCGCCCGGGCCGTATCGGGCATTGACCTGATCGTCGGCGGCCATGACCATATCTACCTGTACCAGGTCGTGGAAGGTCCGGACGGGTGGAAGACGATTGTCGTGCAGGACGGGATGAGGGGTGAACGGCTGGGCATCCTCCGGTTCACGGTGGACAAGCGTGCCGCCGTTTTAAAAAACCAGGTGAATGGCACCGGGTCAGCTCCTGCCGGGACGTCCGGGATCCGCGACCCGCACTGGAGCTACCAGTACCTTGACAACAGCACCCCGGATGACCCTGCGGTCTCTGCACTCTTCGCACCGTATGTTGCCGAATACGGCGAACGGCTCATGGCGACCATCGGCGTATCGACCGTCCCGATCGACACCCGGGATAGCGCCGTCAGGAGCGGGGAGGCAGCCGCAGGGGATTTCATCGCAGATGCATGGCGTGACTGGTTCGGGAATACCGGTATCGCGATCATCAACGGCGGCGGCATCAGGGGCGACCAGGTCTTCCCGGCGGGAAACATCACCTATTACATGCTCTACCAGATCCTCCCGTACCGGGACGAGATCGTCATGATCGGGATGACAGGGAGCGACCTCCGCCAGGCCCTCGAAGGATCGGCCTCCTCCCTGGGCCCGGGGACCGGCCCGGTTGATGCCGGGGGGTTCCTGCAGGTATCGGGCATAAGGTTTGTGATCGACATGGCCGGGACCCCGTACAACGCGACATACAACGGAAGTACCTTCATTGCAGTCACTGAACACGGGTCGAGGGTAAAGGACGTGACGGTCGCCGGCCCTGACGGGAACTACCACCCCCTCGATGATAACCAGACCTATACCGTCTTCGTAAATAATTGGCTTGCCGGGGGCGGGGATGGCTACCAGGTCTTTTCGGCGCAACAAAACAAGACCGGGACAACCGTCTACGATATCGATCCGGTGGCTGAATACCTCAGGCAGAACAGCCCGGTGACCCCGGTGACCGACGGGAGGATCACGATTATCAACGGGACTGCCGGTGGCTTTTAACTTCCTTTTTCAGCCCGTTCATAAAGGAGCGACCGGCCGGGAGCTCCGGTAGTCCCGCCTGGCAAAATAATATGCAGGATAAGTCATCACGCCGGAAACACGCATCTGATGGGGCCCGGTGATCCCCGGATACCGTGGACGGCCGGACTATTCACACCCCTCGTACCGGGTGACGGGATGAACGAATCAATCAGGGGCAGGATACCGGCCTGTTCCACACTATCTACTCAGTACCAGAGGAGAGGGGGCCAGGCATTCCGCCCTGCTGCTGCAAAAACGGTAGCAGGATGGCGGTCCGAACCGAAAAAAAGCCCAAATACCGGAGAATCATGGATCAACCGCAGGAAAAAGTCCTCAGCTGATCACAGTAATAAGAAGAAGTTATATTAACCCGGGTGTTCAGGGTACCCTCAACGTGATCATAATGCCACCAATCCTTTCCGGATCAAAAAGTGCGGTGCTGTTGCTTGCAATGACACTGCTCGCCCTGGTTGTCCTGCCGTGCGGAGCTGAGGACCCTGGCCCTGCTGATACCTCTTCTGTCCTGTCAGCCCTGGATTATTATACTCTTGGTATTAACTACGCCGCACAGGGCAGGTATGAATCGGCGGTGAGTTCCTTTGAGAAGGCGATCGAAGCCGACCCGGAGAATTACCGGCCGTATTTTGCGCTCGGCCAGAGCCTTGCAAAGCTGGGAAACCACGAAGCGGCCATCGCCGCCTATGATCAGGCCATCACCCTCTCGCCACGGTCATCCTCCATGATCGAGGCATACCGCCAGATCTCACTCGACGTGGTGTACCCGAAGATCCCGAGCGGTTCGGTCCTGAAAGGCTCCAGTTCGCCGGGCTGGCAGTACATCACCATCGACAATACGCAGGGCATGACCGATGTCGTTGTCGCTTTCTCACCGATGGGGATGCCAGGGAGTACCACGGCTGTCGTCTACGTGGTAAAGGGCGACCTCAAGACCTTCTACCAGCTCCTTCCCTCAGGGGCCTACGATATCTATATAGCGGTCGGGGAACGCTGGAACTCAAAGAAGAAGATGTTTGACAGGAATGCGTCATACCTGAAGTGGGATACCCCCCAGTACTTCGAAGGGATGAACGGGAACGGGTATACCATGACCTTTGTCTCGCAGATAATCTTCCCGAACTGGTACATCTATAGCCTCGAACCGATCCCCAAACAATTGTTTCCGGCATTCTGATCCAGATACACCGTCATTTTTTTAAAAGACTTTCGCATGTTCTTTTTTTTTGAAATAAACCCGCCCCTTCCGTTTCCGGCGTTCCGTTCACCGGGGCGAATAACGATTCGATACCCATACGATATTGCAGGACTATCCCTTCTGCCGCAGCCGATGGACGGGTCCACGCGGCGCACCCGAAAATAAAACGGGTGACTGCTCCCCTCTCCCACCGGGTACCCGGGAAGGTCTTCAGCATTCCTGTCTCACACCTGAACTTCCCGGCATGCCCGCGGAACGAAAAGTTCTTATCACGGGTTTTGTGGACCTCCGTGGACCGCGTCAGAACAGTATAGTGCAGATGAACACTGATTCACCTGGCGGGTGAACGGGAATTGAAAAGCCCGGGTACAGGCAGCAAACATCCCTGTTATACATCCCTGTTATACATCCCTGTTATACATCCCTGTTATATAAGTTCAGGCCCAAACCCCTTTTACGACAGACCATCATCCAATGAATATACTTCAGACGCCGGTACGATTTGGGAGCACCGGGGGGGTAGAGACCTACGTGCGTGAACTCTGCACAGCCCTGGCTGACCGGGGCCACAACCTCTCGGTCATCTGTGCCGGGACGGAAGATTCGGGACCCCTCCCCGACCCGCGAATCCGGGTAATTCCACTCCCGTCCCGGTTCAGGCTGGCAAACACCGATATCACCCCCTCGTTCCCGGTGCGCATACTCCGGGAGCACCCGGATGTCATCCATGCCCACCTCCCCACGCCGTGGCATGCGGACTGGAGCAGCGTCGCATCAGTGGTGAAAAAAACTCCGCTTGTCTTAAGTTATTACAATGATATCACCGGCACCGGTGTATACCGGCACATCTCCACGGCCTACAACCGGGTCTTTTTACCCCGCCTGCTCCGTACTGCACGAAGGATTGTGCTGCTCCGGGCCGGACCTCTCCCGGCCCCTGTCCTCCCGTTTCAGGAGAAGGTGGTGGTGATCCCTCCCGGAATAGACTGCAACAGGTTTGCCCCGCGGGAGAGGGAGCAGTGCGGAGACATTTTTTTCCTCTCCGTCCTCGACCGGTACCACGATTACAAAGGGCTCGACGTCCTTATCAGGGCCGCAGCCCTCGCAAAAGCCCGGTATCCCGGAATAAAGGTGATCATCGGAGGGGAGGGGCCGGCAAAGGCCAGGTACCAGAGAATGGCCCGTGATCTCGGTCTCTCAAAAAACGTAATCTTTGCAGGGCATGTCCCTGAGCATAAATTAGCGGAATACTATAACAGGACCCGTATTTTCGTCCTCCCCTCGTTGGACCCCGCACTGGAGGGCTTTGGGATCGTGGCCCTGGAAGCCATGGCAAGCGGCCGGCCGGTAGTTACCACGGACGTGCCGGGCGTTGCACCGGACCTGGAGAGAGAAAGGGCGGGAATTGTCGTCGGCCGCCATGACGACAGGAGCCTGGCCGATGCCATTCTGTACCTTCTCGACCATGACGACGAGCTGAGACAGATGGGGTCACGAGGGAGGAAACTGGCGGTGGACCGATACCAGTGGGCAGGCGTGGCAAAGCGTTTCGAGATTCTTTACCGGGAAGTGATCCATGAATAGCGCGTCATCGTCACGGCCGCCAGGGCAGGAAGGGCTGGTCAGCGTGGTGGTGGTCAACTACAATGGCGCACGTTACCTGAACCGGTGCATATCCGCTGCTCTTGCCCAGGACTACCGCGGGGTAGAGGTCATCGTGGTGGACAACGCATCATCCGACGGCAGCCCGGATATACTGCAACAGGATTTTCCCGGGGTTATCCTGATCAGGAACGCAACGAACCTGGGATTTGCAGGAGGAACAAATACAGGGATCCGGGCCGCTCATGGAGAATACATCTTTACCTTAAACAATGATGCATTCCCTGAACCCGGCTGCATCAGGCACCTGGTTTCCGCTATGCGAAAAGACCTGAATATCGGGATGTGCGCCTCCCGGATCCTTTTCATGGACGGGAGGATCAACTCTGCAGGGATATGCCTCTCGCTCTCCGGGGCTGCATGGGACCGGGGTATGTACGAACCGGACACCGGACAGTATTCGGCCGGGGAAGTGTTCGGGCCATGTGCCGGGGCCGCACTATACCGTGGAAGCATGCTTCAGGACACCGGCCTGTTCGACGAGGATTTTTTCCTTTACATGGAGGATGTGGACCTCGCATTCCGGTCCCGGCTGGCCGGCTGGAAATGCCGGTACGTACCTGATGCGGTGGCCTGCCATGTGCACGGGGGTTCGGCCGGAGTTGGTTCAGATATTGCGGTCTACTACGGAAACAGGAATATCATCTGGTACCCGTTCAAGGACTTCCCCCTTCCCCTCCTCGTCCTGGCACTGCCCTGGATCATTGGGCGGACCCTCGGGGTGATCGTATACTACGCCCTACTAGGAAAGGGGAGGGTGATTGTCCGTTCCAAGATAGATGGCATCCGGGGAATCAGAACAATGATACGGAAGAGAAAAGAAAATCGAAAGAGAGTGACCGTACTGTACCTCCTCAGGGAAATGGAGACCTGGGCAAATATCAGAATGCGGTAACATATGGATCACCAGATGCGGTGATCTCATCCGGGTTCTGGCGGTCAGCGAAAAAAAAACAAATGCCCGGGCCCGGGTCTCCGGGATTATTGCCTCCCGGAGAAACCGCCCCTGATGAGTGCGTATCCTGTACGAGGTGTTTTCCTGTATCTTCCGGGTAACCGGAACAGAACGTTTCATCTTCTCCGGGAACAGACTTCCCGTTCAGACGATCTATTCCGGGATACGTGGTCCCGGCTGGTAATGAGACGGTTCCGGTCTTTCCATTCCAAGAGCCTCAATTTTTTCAACGATCTGCATAGCGCCCGCTGTTCACCCGGGCATCTCTAAAAAAGGTATAATTTCCGGTCCTTTAAGAAGACCCCGGGAACGACTGCCCGGGCAGCTGCGGTCCGAACGGCATGGAGAAATGGACCTGTTCAAATACCCAGCGTGACCCGGTATTTCGCAGGACAAAGGTCATTCTCCCTGACATTGTCACATTTTTATCCCCGATACCTGCAGAAAAACGGCAGAGTGCGGTGACCCATGCACACGGCATAACCCCGTCGAGCTTCATGATATCAAACGAGACCTTCAGGGTGCCGGACTGGGCCATGTCCCGCCTGACCTGTTCCTTCAGTTCAGCGGCACTGAGCACAATTTCGTCGGGCCCGGTACCGAATCCGGATATCTCCTTCGATATCAGTGAAAGTAACTTATCCAGGTTTTTTTCGTGGTAATACTGTGCATAGAGGCCAACCATTTTTCGGACCTCTGACTCCCTTTCAGGACTGAGTACCATGATTTACGAACATGCACAATGAGATATAAATAATTCTGTTGTGCTCATGAACAGGAGGAGACCACTTCCTCAGACACGGACTCAGGCGGGGTTTCGCCATTATTGACCAGAAAAATGTGGGCTTTCCGGCTGTTTCCGTGCGTGTACGATTTTTTTAAGCGCAATATCCCGGGGCTGTTTGCACATAAACCCCCCGATTCGGAAAAACCCGCAGCCTCCGAAAATGCCGCGAAGGTTTCGGCCTTTCGAATCCTGAAACGGGTGCAGCGGCAGGACCGTTCAAATCCGGGGCGGCCATTGTGATTGCCGGACGACCGCCACGACGAAAAAAAGGCAAAAGCGACCCAGGTCGGCAGCTTGCAGGGGCCTTGTATTCACCATCTTCTCCGCGTCACAATCCTCACGGCCCGTCAAGCTCCATGAGTCCCCCGGGAAAGATCTCATAATAGTGCCACCCGTCCGGTTGTGAAAAGATCCAGAGCTCTTTTTTACAGAACCGTGTCCCGCCAATCTTCCGGATCTGGTCCATGTCGGCATGGTACCGTTCGTGGACATCCCTCACCCCTGAAAGGGGAGTACGTGAGCGGCGTACCTGGACCATGAGCACTTCGTTATCGCTGACTCCCACCAGGTTGACCGGGGTTTTTGACCCGTTCCGGTGCATGACAAAGTATCCGCCGGCTGCAAGGAGGTTCCGGGCTTCGAATTCCAGCGGACGGCTCCGGGGGTTCCTCCCGGAAAGGGGGTCATTCATGGAGGACTGCATAAAATCCGGTCACCTCCGGGTCTCCTTATGGCCACAAAGCCATGGTGAATGTGTTCTTCTGCGGTGCACAGGTTGTCTTGTATCAGAGTATCGGTCGTGTTGAGGTGAGTATTGCGGAGTGGATACATGGTCGTGAGCCCTCCCGGAGGAGGTGGAGAGATGGATATTCGATCGGGCACGGGATTTCGCACGGGACGCGTGCAGGGAACAGCGGATCAGGGGACCGTGGTTTCCAGGTCAGGAGCAGGGAACATTTGCGAAGGCCTGTCCATGAAAACGCGGGATTCAGGTGCGATGCACAACCGGAATAAAAGAGAACGCCGTCACGGCGCCAACGGAATGCCGGCCAGCCGCCGGGAACCGGATACCTGGGTGCGCAGACCGGGCAGGAGCGGACTGCAAAAGTCCGGCCATCCCGAGGATCATCAGCCACACCCTTGTGATAAAGATGATGACAGCAGCACGCATCGCTGCCGGTACTATTTTCCTGGCCGCATGCGGGATGAAAAAGCCGTTTATGCTGTGCATTGTCCTTAAAAAATGTGGGCGGGTCAGGCAGATGAATATTGCGGTCTCCGGACCAGGAAAAAGAAAGAATAATCACCTTTAAAGACTATCGGACTACAATTTATGCATTTTATCGGGTTCTTTCCGGGGAGCGCGGACACACTCCGGAAAGAATCAATTATTCCGGCGATATTTTTTAAAAAGGCATCCGGTGCGGCACGCGACACCCCATGGGAGGTACCTTCATGACCCCGGTATCGGCGTTCCCGCATCAGGAAAAGAGCGATTGAGTGCCAGGCCGGTCAGCGTTCCAGCACCAGGTAAAAGAGAGATTGAGTGCCAGGCCGGTCAGCGTTTCTGCATCATAAAAAAGAGAGATTGAGTGCCAGGCCGGTCAGCGTTCCCGCATCATAAAAAAAGAGAGATTGGGTGTAAGGCCGGTCAGCGTTCCAGCACCAGATAAAAGAGCGATTGAGTGCCAGGCCGGTCAGCGTTCCAGCACCAGGTAAAAGAGAGATTGAGTGTAAGGCCGGTCAGCGTTTCTGCATCATAAAAAAGAGAGATTGGGTGTAAGGCCGGTCAGCGTTTCTG
>JBFYKV010000164.1:0-34628 GCA_041305745.1 Methanoregulaceae archaeon
CCGACGAACTCAACGATCTTGTCTGCCTTGACGTTGTACTGGTTGCCGACCTTGTTTGCGGTGTCGACTGCCATTGTCTTTGCATAGGATACAAGTCCCTGGTCTGCGATGGTGTTCTCAGTGTATGAGCTCACATACTGGACCTGGTTTACACCAAGACCTGCGACGTTCCGTGCGAGTGCTGCATCGTTGGTAAGCTGCCAGACCATTGAGTCGGTCTCGGTTACTGTTCCAACTGCCTGAACCATTGTGGTGGTTGAGATACCCTGGGTCTCAGGGACCTGGTTGACTCCCGGGTCAGCGACTGCCATTCCGGTGAGTGCGATGAGCATGGCCATTGCAATGACCACAAATCCAATTGTCTTCATTTAAGTTCCTCCTACAGTTTATGCTGATACTCTCAGCATCAACTACAAAATGAGCTACGTTCGCATAATAACCTTTCTCTCTTATTTTTACAAAAGGAGGCAAATTTGTTTTTTATTCGGTTAAATAAGGCAAATTCGCAGTTCAATGATATAACCTCCCGGTTCAATATATGGCTCTCTTCGAAAGCCCCGTTATTACCTTTATTTTTGATTTAATTCTTATTTTGAAACTATTCTGAAAAAATCCCAATATATTAGCACAATAAAGCTCGCATAAATCCTGCTTTATTTTCGTGCAATGGTGATGTAACCGCTGTGACAGATACGCGTTGAAGGTCTGGTGCCACGCGGGCTCCTTGTCAGCTCGCGCCCTATCGCCTCATGGCAGGTCGTTTCCGAAAAAAGACCCTGTGCTGAGTCCATGACGACAAAGACATGTTCGAGAAAAGGTGTGTAACATGCGAGATACCCGCCCGGGACAAGGAGGGAATATGCATGTGATATATGCTCCGGGGTTATGGTCATGTCAAGGTGAACAATATCAAACGTCCCTGTCGCGTCCAGCATATCGGCGGCGACTATTTCAACGTTTGTCAGTCCCGCCTCTTCGATATTCTTTGCCGCAAGGCGGGCAAAATCGGGCCGTATTTCGTAGCTTTTCACGCTTTTTGCAATATTGCCAAAATATATCGCTGCAATGCCGCTCCCGGAACCTGCATCAAGCACCATGTCACGGTGGTTCATGCCGGTATACGCAATCACGAGCCCGATATCCTTCGGGAGCATCGGGGCACCCGATCGTTTTGAATGCTCAAAAAAATCTGTTGGTCTCGGGACCAGGATAGCAAAGGTGACACCGGTATGTGATGTGAGCGTATCACCGGGGTTCGCCCCCACCACCTGGTTAAGATCCAGCATACCAAGATCAGAGGAGAATGTGCCACTACCGGCCTTTACATAAAATTTCCTTTCTTTCCCTGCCAGAAGTATGCGTTGGCCTTCTTCAATCATGGCTGGGTAAGCGAGAGGATTGCATCCGCAATATCGCCTCTCGACCTGATGAGTGCTTCCCTTGCTTTATCGAGTGCGACTCCTGCCTGCTCTGCAACCATTTTTACGTCATCCTCAGGAATAACAGGGGCTGATTCCTCAAAACGGGGGGTTCCGATTACCTGGAATGTAGTCTGGCCCTGCATTGTCATGGCACTCACTTCTGCTGAATCAAAGATATAGCTGCCTTTCGGGGTTGTGATGACGATCTTCTGCACATCGTCGATCTGCTCCACCTGCATTCCGAGCTGCTTCATCATCTGTTTCATCTTTTTAGGGTTGATATTGCCCGGCATCATGTCTGAGACCTTCCGTGCCGTACTTTTACCGCTACTCCGTAATTAAATACAAGCATCTCTTTGCCTGACAGCATTGCAGTCCCGCTCGCAACCAGTTCATCTCCCGCCGAAACGACCAGCACCTCGTCATCAGCGCGTATCCCGGGGTCGGCACCGGTTACATGCCTTGAAAATGCGTTTTTCCCCTGGCGTACAAACTCAATGACGTCATCCTGTATGATTACCCTGTATGCAGGCGCAGGGAGGGCCGGGTGTAACCGGGTTGCACCTTCCTCGCCGAGGGTGAGCCTGCCGTCTTCCGCCCTAATCGTTGCAATGCGGGCTCCCGCGTCAAGGATCTGCCGTATACGGCCGGTCCTCGAGAGGGTAAACTCGCACGAGCCGGGGAAAAGCGCCTCCCCGGCACCTTTTCCAAACTGGAAATCAGCAATGACCCTGACCCGGCTGAGCGGACTGTCCTGCGAGTAACTCGTTGACACGATTGATAAACACCTCTTCTGAATCTCTGGGGATAAATGCCCCTGCCGCAATTTTATGGCCCCCTCCTGCTCCCCCAACCTCTGCAGATGCCATTGTGAGGGCCTGCTGGAGATCAATTCCTTTTGCGATCACTCTTTCAGTGGTCCTCATCGAAACCTTGGTAAAAACCGGGTCTTCCGGTTGTTCAACCATGATCATGATGGGCTTATGTATATTAAGTTTCGAGAGGGCCATGCCGGCACCAATCCCGACTATCGTGTCGGGAAACTTTCTCCCGACGTGGATATACTGGAGATGTGAGAGCTCGGCAACCCCTTTATCAAGGATATATTGCAGAAGTTCCCGTATCACTGTCCTGTGGTTGGCAAGCATGTGCTCTGCATCCCGGTAGGCACTGAGCCTGTCCCCGCGGCATATCGCACCGCCGACACGGGGTTGTGACCACCTCCCGCAGGCATTCAGGAGCGTGGCAAATTCCTGCGCGTTCCTGACGGGTGTGCGGACAAATTCATCGGGAAAGAGGTATGTCTCCGAAAGGAGGCGTTCGACAGGTTCGCCGCAGGCGATAAGCTGCTGTACAAGTGCGCTGGTCACCCGCCGCTTCTCATCTGCATCCAGTTCCTCCCATACCCTCCAGCGGCCGCCTTCTGCCTGGAGGGGGATTTTAAGTTTCTGGAGGAACTGCCGGGCACCGTTGACATTGTTGCTTATGCCGGGAATAAGCGGGTCATCACTGTATGCAAGGCATATGTGAAGAGGACGGGTTGATGTACCGTATGCGTTCAGGTCGCGTGACCTTATATCAATATACCCGTGGTCCCTCCCTTCAAGAGCAATCTCCTTTGCAGGTCCGATAAGCCCGCAGTCTTCCCGCGCCATCATATCCCCGACATTGCCTACCACTGCAATTTTTGAGAGATCGACATTGCCTGAGTCCATCTCTTTTGCAATCAGATACGCAACGCCTGCCGCACTCATTTTTGTATACCCATAGGGAAGACAGTTCACCTGGCGATACTCCCTTCCGCAGGGCTGGCTCACGTGGTGATCGACAATGAGGACGTTATCTTCCGGCAAACCACGTTCTTCCAGTAGGTTCTGCTGGCCAGCCCCAAGATCACAGAAAAGTTTGAACGTATGATCCTGCGGGATGAGGTGCATGGTCAGGGGTTCGAGCTGGCGGACGAAGACCGATTGTGTCTGTATTTCTGCCCGGGACAATGCCTGTGCAAGGATTGCTTCGCTCGCTATGCCATCGGCATCGATGTGGGAGATGATGGTCACCTCCTCCTTCTCCAAAATCTCGTGCGCTGCCGAACGTACATCCCCGCAGAGGCTCATTGTATAGATATTGTGAATTCAAGATGAAAAAAGGGTCTCCCGGGGAGGTCTCCCCTGCCCGCTCTGCCTGTAATAATCCGGCAAAACATTTCATAAGGCAAAAGAAGCTACATGGTTCTATCGGCTTATATTACCGCCGGAGGTCACCTGCGTGGACATGGAGATGAGAGAGTTTCTTGAACCCGGGGATCGTACTCCCCGGAGGATGCGGGCTGTCGAGCTGAACGCAGAATACCTTGGGGTTTCATCCCTCCAGCTGATGGAAAGTGCCGGGAAAGCCCTGGCAGATATCATCAGGAACCATGTCCCTGAACATGTTCTCATCCTTTGTGGAAAGGGAAACAACGGAGGCGATGGAATGGTTGCAGCCCGTCATGTGCAGGACCTGGAACCAGTAGTTATCTATCATGACGATCCCGGGATGAGCAGGCAGACTTCCCTCCAGTTATCGGTACTAAAACACTGTAGCGTGACGGTCATCCCTGTCCGGTGCAGGGACGATGTGATCGCCCTCAAAAATTCGTTTCTCAACCCGGACCTGATCCTTGACGCCATGCTTGGGACCGGAGGGGCAGGAATCCCAAGGGAACCGATAAAAACGATGGTCGACTGTGCAAATTCATCGTCAGCGAAACTGATATCCGCAGATGTTCCGACCCCCGGACTGAGGGCATCAGAAATTATCGCATTTCACCGGCCAAAAGTAGTGGGTTCACTTAGTGTCGACATCGGCATCCCGCTTGAGGCCGAGTGTTTTGTCGGGCCCGGGGACCTCACTACTCTAAAAAGAAAAGAGCCGGGTGCCCACAAGGGTGCAGGGGGTCATGTCCTGATTGTCGGGGGCGGCCCATACCAGGGGGCGCCCTACCTGGCAGGGCTCGGGGCGCTGCGGGCAGGAGCCGATATCGTCAGGATTGCATCACCGGTCTTTGAACCCGTCCCTGACCTTATCTACGAATTTTTGCCCGGAACAATTGTCGGAAAAGAACACATCGACCGGATCATCACCCTTGCAGAAAAAGCTGACGTGGTGCTTGTCGGAAACGGGCTTGGAGACCAGAGCCACGACGTCGTAACCAGCATCGCCCCGTTCTGCAAAAAGGCAGTCTTTGATGCGGACGCACTCCGCCTTCCGCTTCCGGTTGCCGAAGAAACAATTTATACGCCCCATGCAGGTGAATTCCGGCGGATAACGGGACATGTACCGGAAGAAGGTCTGGCCGCACGTGGAAGGACGGTCAGAAATGCAGCAGAATGCGGGACAATTCTCCTCAAGGGCCCTGTCGATATCATATCAGACGGCAATCGCGTGAGGTTCAACCGCTCCGGGTCTCCCCTTATGACGGTCGGCGGAACCGGAGACGTCCTCGCGGGCGTAACCGCAGCACTTTTCTGTAATAACCCTGCATTTGAATCAGCATGTATTGCATCATACGTGAACGGAAAAGCAGGGGAGGCCGTCGAAAAACGTATCGGCGGCGGGATGATCCCACGCGACCTTGCAGACCGGATCCCTCTCGAATTATTTAAAGGAGATAATAAACATGGTTGAATTTTCACATATACAGGATGATAAAGTCCATATGGTGGATATCAGTGGAAAAGGAGACGTCAGCCGGGAGGCGGTGGCTTCCGGAAGGATATACTTAAGACAAGAGACCCTCCGGGCGATAGCGGATGGGGCGGTGCTGAAGGGGAATGTACTTGCAACTGCACGCATTGCTGCGATTATGGCGGTGAAAAGCACCGCTGCCCTCATCCCCATGTGCCATACAATCCCCATATCGACGGCATCAGTTGATTTTGTCCAGGAAAAAGACCACATCCTTGCCCGTGTGAGGGTGAGGTCTTACGGCAGGACCGGAGTTGAGATGGAGGCACTTACAGGCGCCGGGATTGCACTGCTGACGATCTGGGATATGGTAAAATCGGCAGAAAAAGACCCGGCCGGGCAATACCCTGTGACACGGATCACGGATCTCATTGTAGAAGAAAAGCGCAAAGGGGTCTGAAGGACCTTCTTTCTTCAGTGTATTTTAATATCCCACACGTCGACATAGTGGGGTCTACGGGATTTGTCCCGGAAAGGAATGTGGCTCTCCATTGAGCTGAACCTGAGGTGATTTGTTATGGCAAAATCGATGTATGCCTATGTAAGGGATGCCTGGAAGAAACCGGGTGAATCCGAAGTAAAGGCCCTGTTATGGGACCGTATGCAGGTATGGCGGCGTGAAGGTAGCGTCGTCAGGATTGAACACCCGACGCGTATCGACCGTGCACGAAGCCTTGGATTCAAGGCAAAACAAGGAATTGTAATGGTCCGTGTCAAAGTCCGCCGCGGTGGACGACGGAAGTCCAGATATGTCAGGGCCCGGAGAACCGCCCGGATGGGCATGGCCCGTATAACTGCAGGAAAGAGCCTGAAGCGCATCGCAGAAGAGCGTGCCTCCCGCAGGTACCCCAACATGGAGGCCTTAAACTCCTACTGGGTCGGGCAGGACGGAAAACAGAAGTATTTCGAGGTCATCATGGTCGACGGCCACCACCCTGCAATTAAAAATGATTCGCAGCTCTCCTGGATAGGAAAGCCGCAGCACAGGGGCCGTGCCGAGCGTGGGAAGACCAGCGCCGGGCGTAAAGGCCGCGGTATGAGGACTCGCGGTAAAGGAACTGAGAAAACCCGCCCGAGTATCCGGTCACACGCAAACCAGGGCAAATAACTTAACCCATTTTTTTCCTATTTCTACGTGAATGATTACCACTGACGCCGCAGTTCATCCATACCCGGCAGGCGATTCGTCACTCCGGAGAATGGCAAGCGAAGCACATGAGCTCGGACTTGACAGCATTGTCGCAATTGACGGCGCGAACATTGAAATGTACGGCGTCAGGGTTATCCGGGGAGTCCTGATAAGTGAATCCCAGCTGAAAAATGTCATCGGGCAGGTCAGGCACCTTTCCGGGAAAGGAGACCTTGTTATTGTAAATGCAGGCGATACAGCATTTAACAGGTCGGTCATCGCGGTCAAAGAGGTCAGGGTTTTACGACATGTCCATAAGTCCCCGAAAAAATCCTTCGACCATGTTGCCGCGCGGCTTGCCGCAGAACGGGGTGTCGCAATTGATATCGACCTCCACCCGGTCATTCACATGAAAGGGCCGTCCCGCCAGAGAGTGCTCCAGAAATACCGTGATATCATCAGGCTCCATACCAGGTACCGGTTCCCGCTCACGGTCTCAAGCAATTCGTATTCTGTGCTTGACATGCGTACCCCTGATGAAATGAAGAGTATCTGCAGGGTGTTCGGCATGTCAGATCAGGACGTTGAGGATGCACTGTCAGCAGTATCACGACTTTTCAGTCAGATTAGCCCGGTAAAGGTGGTCAGGTGAAACCAAGGCCCCCGACCATGCGGGAGAAAAAAAGGTACCTGCTCGCCCGTATTGAGCCGCGTGGACTGGAAGTCGACCCAAAAGAGCTTTATTATGCAGTACTTGAATCACTTACTTCGGTATACGGGGATTCCATCTCTTCACAGGCCCAGCCTGCAGTTATTTCTGCTGCAGGAGGGTATGCGATTATCAGGTGCACACGCGGATATGAAGATCTGCTCAGGACGGCCCTGGCCATGGTAACGGGAGTAAATGACGTCCGGCTTGTGTTAAGGTCGTGTGCAACGTCGGGAACTATTCACGGGCTTAAATCGAGGATCGCCGCTGCCGCTGTCGTTCCGGTACCTGTTACAACCGAACTTGAAATACGCGGAAAATGCTTTGATGCATACCATTATGGCAGTGAAAAAGTTGATTTAATTGAAAAAGGATTTAAAAATCAGGAACTATTGTTTCTCACACAGACAGATCTGGAGGAGTTCTAATGCAACCACAGGCGTATCAGATGGGATATGACCGGGCAATTACCGTATTCAGCCCGGACGGCCGCTTATATCAGGTCGAATATGCAAGAGAAGCGGTAAAGAGGGGAACCACTGCAGTCGGGATAAAATGTGCCGAAGGACTCGTCCTCATCGTGGACAAACGGGTCTCATCCCGCCTGCTCGAGGCTTCATCCATAGAGAAGATATTCAAGATCGATGAACATATCGGGGTCGCATCCTCCGGCCTCGTCGGGGATGCACGATCACTTGTTGACCGGGCCAGGATCGAGTCCCAGATCAACAGGGTCACCTATGACGAAAAGATCGATGTTGAAGCACTCGCAAAGAAGTTGTGCGACCACATGCAGACATACACCCAGTTCGGCGGAGCCCGCCCGTATGGAACAGCACTGCTCATTGCAGGAATAAGCGATGGCGAAATGCGCCTCTTTGAGACCGATCCAAGCGGCACACTCCTCGAATACAAGGCAACGGGCATCGGCATCGGCCGGAACGCTGTTATGAAAGTGTTTGAAGAAGAATACAACTACGATGCGTCATTAAAAGACACAATTCTCCTCGGAATAAAGGCACTTCACGACGCGACTGAAGGAAAGTTCGACGTCAACACCATTGAGATCGGACTGATTGAATCGAAAAAACCGGTGTTCCGCAAGATGAGCAAGGAAGAAGTCGCATCATTCGTGGATCAGTTTGAACGGTAAGGAGGGAGACGCCCCATGATACCACTTGACCAGGCCGTGGTGGCACGCCTGGAAAGCCATGGTGAGAAATTCGAGTTGCTGGTCGATCCTGACCTCGCCGTGAAGTTCCGGCAGGGTGAGAAGATCGAACTTGAAGACATGGTGGCTGCGCTCTTTATTTTTGAGAATGCATCGCGCGGGACCCGCGCATCTGATGAAGCGCTGAACAAGGTCTTCCAGACAACTGATTTTCCCACAATATCTCAAAGGATCATTGAAAAAGGAGAAATCCACCTTACCGCCGAGCAGCGGAGGCAGATGATCGCCGAGAAAAGGAGACAGGTCATCAATTTCATTGCACGAAACGCAGTAAACCCCCAGAACGGGCTTCCGCACCCGCCGCAGCGGATTGAACTGGCAATGGAAGAGGCGCGGGTAAATATTGACCTCTACAAGCACCTTGACGAACTTGTCAAGGAAACGGTCAAGGCACTTCGCCCCATCCTCCCGATAAAATTCGAAGAATTACGCATCGCCGTGAAAATTCCCGGGGATTATGCTGCAAAGGCATACGGGGAGCTCCAGGCAGGTACTGTCATGGAAAAGGACGAATGGCAAAAAGACGGTTCCTGGGTGTGCATCGTTCGGATCCCTGCAGGAATACAGACCGAGTTCTACGAGACCATCAACCGTATCACCAGAGGCGAAGGTGAAGTCAGGATTCTCAAACAAGTATATTAATCGCGATGACAAATAATAGAAGACAGATATCTGGGTAGTCACCATGAGCAAAGGACAACATAAAGCAAAAGGAAGAGTAACAGGCAGTGCAGGCAGATTCGGACCGAGATACGGACGTTTTATCCGGAAAAGAGTTGCCGAAACCGAGAAGGTATCCCGCGCTGCACACCGCTGCCCGCGCTGTGACACTATCGCGGTAAAGCGTGAAGGGACCGGCATCTGGGCCTGCAGGAAGTGCGGGTTCAAGTTTGCAGGTGGCGCTTACCAGCCGCAGACACCGGTACTCCGTATTGCACTGAGGACCATCGAACGTTCACTCCAGAAGGAGGCGTGAGCAGGTTTGGCAGGATCCTATAAGTGTGCCCGGTGCAAGCAGAAGGTCGAGATCGACATTAATGTCCGGTGCCCGTACTGTGGTCACCGGATACTGTTCAAGGAACGTGGTGCTGCGATCAAAGAGCTGAAGGCTCGATGACCGTTATCACCACCTCGAGAAAGCCTGTCCCGGAAATACGTTCGCTTGCGAAAGATCTCGCATATGCAACAGGGTGCGAGTACCTTATGCGGGGTAAAATGGGAATGAAAGACCTCATATCCCATGATCCTGTCTTTTTTCTTATCTCTAAGGATAAAGGTATCATCAGGGTCGAGTTTTTTGATAACGGGAAAAAAATATCTGACTTCTCTGTATCAGCCATGACCGTTACGCAACGCGAAGACGACCAGAGAAAAGGCATACACCTGTCAAACCAATCTGTTTATGAACAGTTAAAACCATATGTACCGCTAGAATTGACCGAAGAAGGGGGCAGAGAACTCTCTTTCGACGGCACCAGACGTTCACGGTATAACCTGACACTTGCTGACCATGGAACATGAAGCAGTCTTTCATTTCAGGTGCGATTACGCAGATGATCTCTTCCGCTCGGTCGCACCTGAAATGGCAGGTGAAGTCGGTCCCCGATCACGTGCTGAATGTGCCAGGGAAGGACCTGATACTGTTGTCCTGAAGGTCGGTGCACGGGATAGTGCTGCATTGAGGGCATCACTGAATATGTGGCTGCGGCTCATCAATGTTGCACAGGAGATGCAGGATCTCATCCATACCAAAGGAGATGAAAAAAAATGAATGGAATTTCACCAAAAGTGCAGAACCAGATCGCCATGCTGCAGCAGATGCAGCAGCAGATGCAGACCATCAGTGCGCAGAAGACCCAGTACGAGATGGCAGTCAGGGAGGCCAGACGTGCCACCGAAGAGTTAAATGACGTCGCTGATGATGGACAGATCTTTATGAGCGTAGGGACGGTCATGATGCAGAAGAAAAAGGAGGATGTTTTATCGAACCTCAACGAGAAGATCGAGACCCTCGAGCTTCGCATCAAGTCACTCGAAAAGCAGGAAACCATGCTGCAGGGAAAATTCGAACAGCTACAGGTCCAGATAAAACAGGCACTCGAGGGGAAAGCCCCGAGTGCTGCCTGAAACTAAATCTTTTTTCCCGTCTTTATTCTGACGGCTTTTCAACCCTGTGCAGGAGGTTGATCGCGTTGATCATTGCCTCTGCAGAGGCGAGGATAATATCGTCCCCGGATGCACTTGCGTCGAAGACATGGCCGTGTTCATCCTCGACGGCGATTGTTACATGGCCAATCGCATCGGATCCGCCTGAAATGGCCTCTATGCCAAACTCCTTGAGCGTGATCGGTGTGGGCAGCATCCCGAGGATTGCCTTTAACGCAGCGTCAACAGGGCCGTTTCCGGTACTGCTGAAGACATGCTCACGGCCGTTCACGATTGCTTTGACACTGGCAGTCGGGATGACATGATTTCCGGTCATGATGGCAATATCTTCCATCTCAATAATTTTCCGTACGTTGACAACGCCCATGATGCTCTCTGCAATCTCGTAGAGATCTGCATCAGTCACCCTCTTTCCTTTGACCGAGATGAACTTGACCTTCTCAACGATTGCATCCAGCTCTGCGTCTGACGGGTCGATATGGACGTCCTGCAGCATCTGGCGGACTGCGTGTCTGCCGACATGCTTTCCAAGCGTGAGTTTGCGGCGGTGGCCCACCATTTCAGGAGTCATAATGCCCGGCTCAAACGTGGCCGCACACGCAATGACCCCGTGGGAATGGATACCGCTTTCGTGCGAGAACGCGTTGTCACCGACGATTGGTTGTGTCGGGGGTATTGAGATCCCTGAATACCGCGAAATGAGGCGCGAGGTTTCGACAAGCTTTTCGAGATGGATCCCGGTATCCATACGCAGTATTGATTCGATGATCATAACCGTCTGGGCGAGATCCGCATTTCCGGCCCGTTCACCGAGGCCGTTCACGGTTACCTGGACCTGTGATGCTCCTGACTCGACGGCTGTAATGGTGTTTGCGACTGCCAGGCCGAAATCGTTGTGACAGTGCACATCAATGGGGCAGTCTACATCGCGGGCTATCCGCAGGATGAGCTCCTTCATGGCCGAAGGAGCGATCACCCCCACCGTATCAGGGACGTTGATGATCGTGGCGCCTGCATCGGCTGCAGCCCTGAAAACCTCGATTAAATAGTCAGTATCGGTACGTGTGGCATCCATCGCAGAGAACATGCATAATGGGCAGTGCTCTCTCACGTACGAGATGATCTCTCCCGTGATTTCGAGCACTTCCTCGCAGCTCTTCTTAATGGTATGGACCCTCTGGACCTCAGATGTCGGAATAAAGACATGGACCATGTCTACATTGGCATTGATACATGCATCCACATCCTCCTTCCGTGACCGTGCGAGGCCGCATATGATCGAGTCCAGCGAAAGACCTGCAATGGCCTTCACTGTTTCAAATTCGCCTTTTGATGACGCCGGAAACCCTGCTTCGATGGCATGGACACCAATCGCTGAGAGTTGTCGTGCTATCTCTAACTTCTGTTCAAACTTGAACGAAATACCGGGCGTTTGTTCACCATCACGGAGTGTGGTGTCGAAAACAGTGATCTTTCTGGCTGCCTGGCTATCGGTGAAGAAAACAATTCCCCGCTTCAGTTGTTATGCGAGACATACAACATTAACAATGCGCCCATACTATAAAAGAGTCACCAGTATGTCACGTTTTGCGATTCCATATCGATACGTTTAATAGCTTTATTCCCCCTATATTATGAGCGCAATGACCCGCCTTAACTCAGCCTGGTAGAGTGCGCGGCTGTAGTATGGATTACCGATTCAGGTAACTGCGCGGCTACCGCGATGTCCCCGGTTCGACTCCGGGAGGCGGGACATCTTGCAGCGAATTAATTGTGCCCAGGTAGTGTAGCGGCCTATCATGTCTGCCTGTCACGCAGACGACTCGGATTCGAATTCCGACCTGGGCGTTTTCTTGTTTTATCAAGATTAAAATCGTTAGATTTATCTTTTATCCTCCGTAAAAACCATCCTATATGGAGATGATGCCAAAATGAATACTATTCTGCGTGTGATGGTTGTATTCGCACTGCTTTTGATGTGTGGTGTTGCCCTTGCTGATGTTGCAACTCCACAGGTCCCGGAGACACAGGGATTCTCGGTTCAGACCCGGATGGACCTGATTGGAACTGCTACACACCAGGATAACATTGTATGGAGGCTGAGCAGCGAGGTTCTCGGTTCGAATTCTGAATTTGGGAACAATGAGGCTATTTTAAATGAAGAAGGGACCGGAAACTGGAATCTTGTTGATGAAGAATGGGTTTGGTCACCAGGCGAAGGGATGTTTGATTCAGCACCATTTCCGGATCTTCCTCCAGGATATGAATATTTCAATAAAACTGCCGAACCCCCCCTGAATCCCGCAGGGGAAGTACAAATGGCTGTTGCATACAGCGAGAATACTATTGCAGACCAGGGTTTGATAGCATATACCAAGAGCATAGATATTGAGACAGGATACCTCCCTATCAATCAGCAAAATCTGAAGGCTACAAGGATGTTCAGGTTCCAGGGATCTGAAACCGGCAGGGCCGTATCAACCGAGGATACTACGCTGGATACCGTAGGGAACTCCATAATATTGCAGGGATTTGAACCATATATTTGTCCATTCGCCCATTCTCTCGGCAATTGCATTCCGCCGTTCTGTAATATCATCGAGTCAGGGAGTTCAATCGATATGACCCGGACATCACTTGCATCAGATTTGGGTGTGAGATCCGTGGGATCTGAAGCATATGGTGAAGACGAAACATGGCCGCCGATTCCCGTTGTTGACGGCCCGCCGGTGACGATGGATTATTCGATAAGGATTACCGGTGTAACCCCGGATTCCCCGGCACTGGGATCGGCAACGGCCTATATCCAGGCACATTTGCAGGAAGGCGGGTCAACATGCCCGGGATGCGGCAACAAGTTCCAGGATATTGTATATAATGAAATAACTACTGCATCCGGGGAGATCAGCCTGTTTGATAAAGTACTTTCCTACGAATCCGGCATCAGAAGGAATGGATAATCCCATACCTTTTTCCATGAAAAATCAAAGTATCAGGGGAGCTGGTTCCATCCGGCGATCATTTTTTGATATGTATCACCTCATATTTCTCAAAAATAACACCATATTACACTTTTTTTAGAATAAAATATAAATACTATGAGAAAAATTCATAGTTTACAGGTGAAATCTGATGAAAAAATCGTATCTATCGCCTATAACTGTAATCGGGATTCTTATCATGCTCATTTTCATGACAATAATCCCGGTCGCTGTCACTGCCCAGACCACTGCAACATTTACCAGTCTTGGATCAGGTGAAGACATCTATACACGGTATTATGCACGGAATTCCCCGGCAAGGGTATTCAACATGGTATCAGGATCCACAACCTATGAAGGGTTCTGTATCAGTCTCTTCGACACTATCAGCTTTGGAAATACACTTGTCGTAAACGGTCCGATCTCTGATGATATCCGCAAACAGATCGACTGGTGTGCGGTCAACTATATCCTTAACAACTACGGAGCTCATTATAAGTCGCAACCTAACGCCAATTTCGAGGCAGCATCAGTTCAGTCAGCCATATGGTATTTTGTTACAGCCCCGTACGGGCCATATTCAGGGTCCGGTAAGTACCAGTTTATGAGCGACCCGAACGTGACGACGCCATACGACGCCTACCGCACCTCATCGAATACTCCACGGGATGCGGTCCGGGCACGGGCATTCGTCATGATTAATTCCGTGCCCCGCGATGCGGAGGGAAACTGCACATTCAGGTTCCCGGCAAATATTACCCTTACTCCTCATACGCAGACTGTCAATCCTGGGAACACGGTTCCGCTTATTGCCACAGTATATGATCAGCACGGCGTTCCGCTTCAAGGCATATCTGTCAACCTGACACAATCCCCGGGAAACCCGGGGTCCGTGAGCCCGCTCACCGGTATTACAAACGTATCAGGGCAGCTTGAAGTGAATTTCACCGCCGGTTCAGGAAATGACCATTCACACATCATTGCCTGGATTGAAGGCGATTATGGTACACTGCTCTATGATCCGGGGCAGAACAAGCAGTCTGTTACAACAATCTCACTGATCCCCCATTCGATAGAAGACGGGGCTGATGTGTTCTGGGAGAGCATCCCGTCGATTGACCTGCAGAAAGAGATCTCGGGGGATGATGTATTTTGGGCACACGCAGATACGCCGCCAGGGATAGAAGTAAAAGAAGGGCAGAACGTATGGTTCAGGTATACCGTCACAAATAACGGGAATGTTGACCTGACTGGTGTTACCCTTACAGATTCCGATCATACGCCGGCATGCACGATCCCTGACCCCTTACCACCCCATACATCGGTGGAATGCAAGTACGGACCGATCAGCGCATTGACAGGTATCCAATGCGACATTGCCAATGTAACCGGTTTTAATGGCACAATTGAAGTGAATGCGACCGACAGTGCCTGCTATAACGGGTCACCGGTATTCACAAAATCCGGGACGGTATTTTATGATGTGAACGGAAACGGGATATATGAACCGCCTGCTGACGTGGGAATTCCGAATATCACCCTGTGGCTCTGCACAGAATGTTCAAATACCTACCCGTGCAGCACGGTCAATATCACCCGGACCGGTTCAGACGGTACCTACCAGTTCCCCGGACTGGTTCCCGGACCATATGTCGTAACTGTCCCGTCAGTCACAACCGGGGATGTGTACGACAACAATGAAATATTATATGGTACGGCAAGCCCGGTGATTACCGGGAAAACTGTTTACAATGTGACCCCTGATATCCCGGCGAGAACCTGCATCTTCTTCAATATCACTGACCAGGACAAACCTGGTAACGACTTCGGATTCTACAGATGGTTCAATGTGTCAGGAATAAAATTCCTTGATGCAAACGGAAATGGCATACGCGACCCGACTGATCAGGGCCTCCAGGACTTTACTATTAAAATTTATAATCTTACGGGATTCGTAGGAAGCTCAGTTTCAGGACCGGGTGGCCTTTACAAAATCATTGTAAAATACCCGGGCAATTACGTGGTGAACGAGACACAAAAAGAGGGATATACCCAGACTGCGCCGCCCGGAGGATCGTATTCATTTACTGCACAGGGCGGAGTAAATGTTACCGTCAACTTTGGAAATCAGCCCAAACCAGATCCCTGTTCATGTCCGACGAGAGCATTCTACACATGGGCCAAAGCGCCTTCACCAGCACATACCATTCAGTTTACTGATGCATCAACCGGCAACCCGGTATACTGGATGTGGAGTTTTGGAGATGGTAAATACGCTATCACAAGAAACGCTGTTCATACATATTCCAAGGCAGGCTCATACACTGTAAAATTGTCGGTGAAAGGTTGTGACTGCTCCGGGAAAACATATTGGACATACTATTCAAAGGTTATCAAAGTCCCCTGATCTCCATATTTTTTATACCGCATATTTTTGGAATCTCAGGCCGCCACCCTTCATCAATACGCAGGAGTCCATCGAAAATTACATAGTGGGAAATACACGATGCGAATCTATGCAAAAGAGTTTAACTATTCAGTAATTACATCCTTACCGGATAAAGTGGCCTGGAAAAATTTCTTATTTCCCTGATACCATCTATTAGTCCAACCCGGACTTCCAATATTCACAGGTCCGGTCTCAACCTCTCTATCCTGTCAATCGCACCCCTGCTTGCAATCTGAACCGTCTCACTGTCATCATACGATGCCCTCTGGAGAGCTCCCATTGCTTTTGTACTGCCAATCCTCCCCAAGGCCCATATCGCAAGCATCCGGACGCTCTCGTCATTATCATACATCCGTTTCAACAGCGGGTCAACCGCTTCATCCCCGAGATCGACAAGGTTCCGTGCCGCCATCCAGCGGGTGTTGATATCCCTGTGTCTGAGAAGATGTAAGAGATATTCAACACTGTTTATTTCGATACTGTCCGGTACCATTCTCCCCACTTCCGTGACTGGTGTGCACCATGTCAACAATGAGCATGATCAATCATGATAATATATCAACATTGTCCCGGTTATGATCACCTCATCCATCGGGCCCCGGGCCATTCATTTCCCGGCAGGAAAAAGGGAAAAACAAAATACCGGAAGAATAGTATAAATATTCATACGAAAACATTAAAAAAGAGAATCCCGAGGGGGAGCCAAGAATAATGAGAGATTTCAAAAGGTTATTTACAATTATTTTATCATCAGGGGTGCTTTTCGCTCTTATTCCCGGAGCGTGTGCATATGACCCTGCCAGCAGCCTTTCAGGATTTTGTCAGGCAACAGGCGTTGCATGCAGCTGCCCGTTCAATACCCTGCAGATCGGAGGACTGCCATACCCTCCCGGGAACTGCTCATGCTACTATAACCTGACCGGAATTTACCCCCCCTGTTGTGCATGCCCTTTTAATACCTCATGCTATCTCCCGCAAAAACCGGTCTTTATGACTGGTGCAACGGCTGCCTTCACCGTCAGCGTAACTTCGGGAAATGCCCCTCTTTCGGTCCAGTTTTTTGACCTCTCATCAGGGAAGGCGAATGCATGGGAATGGGATTTTGGAGACGGCACGACATCAGAGGAACGGAATCCCGTCCATGTCTACGAGTATGGCGGGACATATGATGTCACCCTCACGGTGAGCCAGGTATATGCACAGGGGGGATTTGTATCAGCGGTCTCTACTATCAAAAAGGAAGAGGGCCTGATTTCTGTGAACGGTCCACCTAAGCCTGTACCTGATTATGGCAATCCCCCTCCTGAACCAGTATCAGTAATAATTGAA
Organism: Methanoregulaceae archaeon; assembly: GCA_041305745.1. Lineage (GTDB taxonomy): Archaea > Halobacteriota > Methanomicrobia > Methanomicrobiales > Methanospirillaceae > UBA467. Next base: position 17,145 of record JBFYKV010000164.1, read on the forward strand.
GGTCAGAATGCAGGTCTAAGTGTTGATACGATCGAATTATTCAGGTCAAACACAGGCATTGCACCAGAGCTGATGCCGCATACAGATACCACAGGCGAGGGTTCCCCGCTTACGGCCTGGGGGGAAAAAACCGGTAACAATGTAATATCAGGCCCTGATACAGGGAAAGAACTGCCTCCTTCACCTGCAGAACAGCTGGAGGGGGAATTCTCGTCATGTTCACGTAATACGGCCGATATTACGATCAATTCACACCTTTACCGGACAACCCCTGAAAAAAGATCTGATATCCTGGACCGGTTAAGGAACTGATCCATTTTTTTTATTTTTCTCAGTTCTAAAGATTCATTTACCTTATTTTCAATCCCCGATATCCGGGTACTTTGATACAGGACTGGCAGGATTCTTTGTGAAGATTTATTCGTATCAGTAATTCATCGAAACTATTGATAATAAGCGGGGTTCTGCAGGTGCGCAGGATTCACATGCTATCCTGCACCGTTTGTAATAACATCCACTTTATCTGCCTGTTCTCCCTTACACAGTCCAATTTCTCCCACCAGAAGGTTTTCTCTCCGGAATGGAATTTATAACGATTGTATTCACCTCTTCTGGTAATTCAGTCTGCAGCTACAGCAAATGATTTATGGATGTTTGATATCAATAGAGTGTTCAGAAACGGGTAAACCTGCCTGTAAAAAGAAGCAGGTATTTCCCGGACATCAGAATAAGGTAATTACCATGAAATATCCAGTTATTGTCTGTATCATTCTTGCAGCATTCATCCTGTGTTCCGGTCTTGCATCGGGATCCCTGCCCGGGCTGAACCTTCCGGATAAAAATCCTGAAATACAGGATCTCCTCAATTCAGCACGGCATTATGGACCTTCCCCCGGCGTTTCCGGCACATCCGTGACGACACCCTCCATCGTCTCGCTGACCTATCCGTACCAGCCGGTCTTCAGGCCGACAACAATCACGTATCCATACCCGTCCCCGACCTATAACTACACACCACTACCTGTACCACACTACTGGCCGCTCCCTTCTCCAACACCATCTTCATCTTCATCACGGGAATGGGGATCGCTGCAGGTCTATTCCTCACAGGAAGGGCTCTATCTCTGGATAAAGTCAGGGTTTTTTGCCACGGATATCTGGCAGAATTATGATATGCGCTGGCACGGCGGAGGATATATTCCGGTCCTGTATGACAACAACATTCTTTCCGGGAATTATTTCCTCAAAGCAACATACGGGACCAGTGAAACGGACCCTGTTGCCTGGTGCGGAACTGCAATAGTCCGTCCGGGTGAAGTGACCTATGTGGTTGTTCTCCCGACATACTGCCCGTTCGGCTGTGACTGGTAAATAGTACCTTCATTTTTTCTCTATCCCTGCTGTTCCCAATGGATTTATAGACACTCAGATTTTTCAGGGATTGATATGTTGTCACCGAATCGCCGCCGTCAGGTGGCAGAACAAATCATCCGGTCTTTCATCAGCGGGACTCCGGCATACTCTCAACCGGCGGCCGGGGGGTCGCCCCGCATTTGTCAGGCTGAGTCTTCGCGGTATTTTCCGGGGCGGCGAAGTTTATTGGTTTGAGGGATGAGATGCAAAAATCTGCCACATCTCACGCTTAAACGGGAATATCAACACTCACATGCAGTTAACCAAACCATATAAATTTTTGACTCGTCTCACCCTGCATCCTATGTCATGAGATACCGTCCTGTCACAGTGACCATTTCGCATCATTTTCACATTTTTTCCCAGGAATGCGGTAATAGTAGTATCTTAGGCTTTATTGAAACCCTTCCTGTGCTCTCACGAAACTTCTTTCGCCACAATCCTCATCGGCGACCCTCCAGGGACTAATGCCCCGCCGTTGGGGCGTCCCCATAATGCGATAAGACCCGTAGCTTCGTTCCTTTAAAATAGCAGAATCACAATCAAAACCCTGCCCGGAGTCTATCCTTCAGCGGGGTGGGCCAGGGCGGGTTGCAACCCCTCCTGCCAGAGAATTAGATCGAACATGTTGTATCGAAATAGGAATTTCACCAGAGTGGTATCGTATAAAAAAAATTGTGATCCCGGTATATTACCGGAACTAATTTCTGGTCATTAAAAGGCAGGCTTGCGGTATTTCCGGCAGGGTTGCGACACTGTCTTTTCCGGGATATACCTGTAAAATTCTGTCCAAAGTCCATAAAATCTAAAAAAAGATTACCGGAATGAACCATCCGGTATGCGATGAGAAAGAGGACTAAAAATAAGGGAATTATCCCTTATTTTATACGATTTCAGGCGGATGTATAGGTAATTTCCTTTGCAAGGTCGAAGAGACCGCTCGCAGAGGTCACATCACTATACGCCACATCTGTTCCCTTCGCAGTCTCATTTCCGAGACCTTCCTGGAGGTGTGCATCGACATAGATAGTTGCACTTCCCACCGCTGCCTCGTTCATGTCACCGGGCGTCTGGTTGATACCCCTGATGTCTGCGGAGTAGGAGAGCTCGACAGGAGTGTCCACCGAGGACGAGGTTGTCCTTGCACTGCTCTGTGAGGTAACTGATGCTTCTGTAACATCCATGCTTGATCCTGCCTCGATGACATCACAGGTTGCCGGGAGGACCTGGCCCTGTCCTGCTCCCCACGGGCAGCAGCCTGCACTGTCAACCGTTCCTGTCGCAACAACGTCAACCAGGATCGATTCGTCAGAGAGCATCCTTCCGCCAGTCTGCCCGTCACCGTCTGCCGAGTATTCTACAACCCTCTCGGTGTAGAGGTTGTCACCGGTTCCGGTCTTGTCAGCGGTGTCGAGGTCGGTGTACTTGGCATAGCTTACTGCACCGTTTACCGCCATGGTGTCTTCACGGTAACTTATCGTGGACTGCCCCTCTCCGGTTGCCTCGAGCGGGGGGTTATCGGTAAGGTTTCCGTTACCCTGTACATACACAATTTCGGTATGTGCCATCACACTGCCGATTGCGGCTGCACTCGTGGTAACAGTTATCCGTGCCGTTTCATTGCTCGCAGGAATCGTCCTGGCACCCGTCGCGGTACCACAGAAACCGATCATCAACAATGGGATGATGATTAGCACTAAGAATAATTTCGTCTTCATTTCGCCACCTTGATCGAATAATTTTATCAGATCAAAATAATTTACTATCCTCGAAGTATTTATAGTTTCTGAATATACGGTTTTTAAAGGGGTAAAACAGATAAAGAATCACATAAATGGCCTATTCCAATCAGACGAATTCTGCAGGAAAATATCAAAAAACAGGCTTAAAACAAAATAAAAAAATATTCAGGAGGGTCGGGTTATCAGGCGGTCAGTTTGCTGTCATAATGGAATGAAAATGCAAACTGGGATATTTTTCCGCTTGCTGATGACCTCTGGCTGAAGATCAACTGCGATGCAAGACCTCCGTTATTGTTTCCTTCCATGAGGTTTCCACGTGAGAATGCAGAAATGCTCCCGGTTGCAGGAACGTTGTTGAGACCGTTAAGTGCCACCTTATAGTCGACTTTTGGCTGGTCTGTGCTTAATGAACCAACGCTGGTAACAAGTGAACCGGAGTTCCCGTTAAATGTACTCCCTGACCCGACAAGATTGGAAAATGAGACCGCACTGACTGGTGCCGCACAAATAAGCAGTATCGCAAGGAGTGCTATCCCGATGCATACAATTTTTTTCATTTTAGTCAATTCCTCCTCTTGATGAATATTCACGTTTTGTAACTGAAGAATAAATACCTTTCCTGCGTCCCTTGTGCATGCAGTGCTGTCCTGAATCCGGATATCGGGATATTAAAAGGTTTTTGAGTAGTGTAGCAAGTATATATGGATTAAAAATAAAAAAATTAGTAATGAAGAGTCCTCTGCTGACCATTATAATTGCACTTCTTATTGCCGGTATTTTTTCTTCCGGATGTCTCATCAATCAGACAGAGACTTCCCTGGACAGGGGCAAACAACTCGAAGCGGCAGGAAATTATAACGAGTCGCTCCAGATTTATGATAATATCCTGAAAGCAGACCCCAGAAATGCTGTAGCATGGACAAAAAAAGGAAATGTGTACCAGATTACAGGGCAGTATACAAATGCTCTTGATTCGTATGACCGTGCCCTTCTGATCGATCCCAACCTGGCCACGGTATGGGGCTACAGGGGAAATACCCTCCACTCTATGGGTAAATACGAAGAGGCAATTGCGTCATATGACAAAGCCATAGAGATTGATCCTCATCTGGGGGTTGCATGGGGATATAAGGCCATGTCACTTGCCTCGCTCGGCAGGTATGACGATGCATTATCGGCATATGACAAGGCCCTCGAAGCTGAACCCACCCTTGCCATAGCCGCCGAGAATAAGGGAGACCTCTTAAAGCAGATCGGGCGATACAACGAGGCCCTCGCGGAATATAACAGGGCTCTTGAGATCAATCCATCACAGGCATCTGCCGCAAAAAAGAGGGGGGAACTCTTCCAGGCATTCGGGAACTATGACGAAGCCCTGAAGTCCTATCACTACGCCCTTGTCATAACACCAGACGATACCGCGCTTCTTTCAGAGACGGGATTTGTCCTCACCAGCATGGGTGATTACCAGTCTGCAGTGCAGGAATATGACCGTCTCCTTGCAATTAACCCGGACGATTCTACCGGGTGGGCATATAAGGGATTTGCCCTTAATAACCTTGGAAATTACCAGGAAGCGCTCGTTGCCTGCAACAATTCCGTCAGGCTGGACCCGGAAAACAGTGTCGGGTGGAATAATAAAGGCTTTGCATTAAACAGCCTTGGAAAATTCGATGAGGCGGTCTCGGCATACAATACCTCGCTCTCTATTGACCCGTCAAACATTGTGGCATGGACGAACCAGGGGTATGCGTTGAGCAATCTCGGAAAGTACCAGGAGGCGCTGGATTCATATGATAAAGCACTGGCTATCGATCCCAAACTTGCTGTTGCATGGGCGTATAAAGGGACCACCCTGCAGCAGATGGGACGTTATGCGGAGGCCGTATCAGCATCGGACATGGCGATATCGCTCGACCCAGATAATTTCATTGCATGGACAACGAAAGGCAGTTCCTTAAGCAGCCAGGGGAAATTCAAAGAGGCTGCAGCGGCTTATGACAATGCCTTGAAAATCAACAGCAATTCCACCACTATCTGGTTCAACAAGGGTTTCGCACTCCAGGGCGGGGGGGATTTAAACGGTGCAATCGAGGCGTATGACCATGTTCTGTCACTTGAACCGGATAACACCCTTGCATGGATGTACAAGGTATCGGCATACACATCGCTTGGCCGGGAATGGGAAACAGTTCGTCTCTATGACAAGGTCCTGAAAAATGACCCTGAAAATATTACTGCCCTGATGAACACGGCGTATGCATATGACCGCCTCGGCGAATACGATGATGCAATCCGTCTCTATGACAAGGTGCTTACTATTGATCCCGGCAACGACGTCGCACTGCTTAACAAGGGGTACGAGCAGATCAACCTTGGCAACTTCATCGATGCCGTGAAATCGTATGACCTGGTCATCGAGAGTGACCCCGTCAGTACCGAGGCCTATATTTACAAGGGAATTGCCCTCTACAGGATGGGAGAGTACGAAAAAGCGGTCGAAACCTATAACAAAGTCATCGGGATTGATCCGAATCTCTCGATGGCGTGGGCCAATAAAGGATATGCTTTGATCAAGCTTGGTAAAATAGACGAAGCGATCGCTACGTTTGATAAGGCACTCGAGATCGACCCCCGCAATTATGATGCAAAAGCAGGGAGATTATCTGCTATCCGGGTCAACTGGCCGGGGTACCAGGGCTGACCACGATTCAAAACAGACCACATACTATCAGCACCAGAAATGCTGGTACCCTTTTTTTGGCACTTTCACGCCATCCACAAGGACTTCCGGGGCAGGTATAACAGTGCCGATACGAGTGCTATCAACTCCGGCAACCGGAAGCAGGTCTTCCGGACAGGTAAAGAGGAGCTCAAAATCACCTCCACCGTACAGGGAATACTGTATTGACTCCGGCCTTTCCATTCCTGGGATTAACGGAAGATATCTGGATTCTATGGCATACCCGCACCTGTTTGCATCCACCATGTCATAGAGCGAGATGACCAGCCCGTCACTGATATCCATCATGGACGTCACGCCTGCACCTGCAAGGGCCTGCCCTTCACAGACTCTTGGCACTGGCTGGAAGAGGTATTTATCAAACCGGTGATGCCCTTCAAGCGCTGCCTGTGCCCTCCCGGTCATCCCTGTAATGCAGAGGGCGTCAGAAATCCCCGAACCCCTTCTCCTCACGAGCCGGTCTTTTCCAACTTCACCGACCCCGGTACTGACGAGGGTCAGCTCCGCATGATGGTCAAGGTCCCCCCCTGCAAGGAATACATCATATTCATCACAACAGGCCTTTGCACCCCTCATAATCTCCTTAAGGCGCTCTCCCCGGTCAAGACCGGCGGCAAGAAGCACAAACCAGGGCTTAGCCCCCATGCTGGCAATATCACTCAGAGTGACCGCAATTGCCATCCACCCCATCTGGAACCCGCTCATACCGGCAGGAAAATCGCTCTTCTCGTGCAGCATATCCGTGGACGCAACGAGGTAACGGTCGCCGCACGGCAGGACCGCGCAGTCATCGAGGCAGTTCTCCCTGCCAATGATATCCATTACATCTCGTAAGAGTTCCCGTTCATCCAACTTTTTTCATCTCCTTTCCCCGTTCGGTACGATATTCCCTGTAAATATCTTCTATCATGCTGGCTTTTTTCCCGCGTTCATACTCTTTTTCAGACTCGTCCCAATCAGCAAGAGCCGCCTGTACCGACTCCTTTTGTGCAAGCCCCTGCTTTCCTTTTACGATGATATCTTCCTTTGGGAGCAGGAGGAGCGGAAGGCCGGATTCAAGGAATGCCTCGCGAAACTGCGGATCGCCAGGAATCCTGTCAGGTTTGCCGACGATAATCCCCATGATGCCCGTCTCTGACAGGTCTCTCACGACATTTCTTCCCCACCCGTCGATACGGTCAACACAGAGCAGGTCACCTTCGCGTATACCGAACTCATCGGAAAGGATTTTTACCCCTTCGCGGGTAAAAGACGGCAGGATCTTAAGGGGAATGTGGTCGGCGCTCAATACCAGTTCGTCGAACTCTTTCATCCGGGCAACCCTTTTCCTGAGGTTCCTTGTCGCACGCTCTTCTTTTCTCAGGTTCTTTTTCAGGTTCTGTATTATGACATCGCGTTTAATGATCTCTGTATCCTTCCGGAGAAGAAGGTCCTGGTTCGATCGAATTTTTTTCAGGCGTGACTGGAGCCTCATCAGTTCGTGGTCTTTTTTCCGGATATCTTCAGAAAACTCCTGAACGAGTGTCCGTAACCTTTTGACCGTTCCCTCAAGAATACGGACCCGTTCGTCCTCTTTCCGTTCAGGTTCGATCTCGGGGGCTTCCTCTTTTTCTGGCAGGGTTTTGCCTTTCATTTCCCCGATTACCTGCTCAAGTGACTGCCCGCGTACGATGCCTGCCCTGACCTCTTCAAGGTCATAGCCTGGGGGGACCCGTTTCAGAATGCTCTGGAACTTATTTTTATAGCTCCGGAATGCGTCCAGTGCTGCTGACAGCGCATCCCTCTCATGGTCGTTTCCGTAAGGATAGGGCGATGTCAGCTCAAGTTTTGTCTCGACGCTCACGTCCTGCCTGGGAGTATGGGCAACCGCCTTGAATGCCCGCCTGATCTTTTCCACGGAAAATGGCATCTCATGGACATCGGAGGCGATGATCAGAGGTTTTCCAACCTTGTAAAGAGATTCAGTCACGTCTGACAGGGACATCTGCCGTGAACTCTGAAGGTGGAGAAGGTTCCCGTCAAGATCGAGAGCAGCAACTGCCGTGGTGGTGCCGGGGTCAATCCCGACAATGATATATCGTGGTTTTGCAGAAAGTGGCCTGAACTGTATACGCTCCATTTTTTTACCGCTGATTCGTACCTGGACATCTGCACCGCGATAGGCAGAGACCGGGATCTTATCCCTCGGCGCAGAGACCACAAATGAGACGCGGCTGCACCCTCCGAAGGCCTTTGTCTCTTTTTTTTCGTATTTGAGGCCTGATGCAACGAGTTCCATCTCGATTTCCCTGGCTTTCTGCTGGACTGCCCCATGGATCTTCCTGATATAACGGTTCTGGCTCCAGCCACCTTTTCCGGGTGAGCGGTGCCGGCTGACCACGACATCGCTTATATTCTCAAAGGCGATCACTTCGGCACCGGCCCCGAGAGACGCTACCCGCGCTATTGTCCGTGCTTCATCAAAGGGGTCGAAACGATTGAAACTGATATTATACCGGCTGGCCACCTTTCCAAGCGTTTCCTTTTTTTCGCCGCCCGTCACCTGCACCAGCCGGACAGAGGGGGGCAACGCCTGGAGAAATGAAAAGAGATCATGCTGGTCGACCGATATCTCCTGGAGGCTGTCAACTGCAAGTATACCGGGTTTTTCTGCAGCGAGTATACGAAACAGCCGGAAGCCGGTAACTTCGGATTCCGATACGATTACGTTACCTGCCATCCTGACAAGGGCATAGGTCGGACGGCGGGTACGGGAACGCACAGACCCCCTGATGATGTCAATACCGTAAACCTTCATTCCCTGACCCTTTGAAGTGCTTCCTCCAGAGAAATATGAATATTAAATTTACGGCCGAAATATCTGGTGATATTCTCAATATCCCTCTGCAGGATCTCGTCAGCGTTGGGATGGTCCACCTCGATCCACTGCGGCCAGTCGATCAGGTAGACTGTTCCCTCACTGTCGAGCATGACATTGTACTCTGAAAGGTCTGAATGTATGATACCTTTCCGGTAGGCATTCCTGGTATTGTCAAGGATGTCATTCACAACCTTTTCAGGCTCATCCGGCCTGCATCGGTGGAGTGGCAGGCCTGGTATAAATTCCATGACCACCACGTGGCGGTTAATATCTACCGGAAGTGGCACACTGACCGAGGTATGGAGTCTTTTTAAGGCATCATATTCCCTTTCAGCCGAGTATCGTGAGGCAAATATCCAGGGGCAGTGACCTGTTCCAGGCATATATTCCCGTGTGACCCGCACTGAATGGAAAGACCGCTGCCCGATATGGTGAAATTTCAGGGCAAGCTGGCCAAGTCCGAGTGCCTCGTATACAATTGCCTCCTTCCCCTCGCCGATCGTGTTCCCGAGTGCCTGGACCGTCCCTTTCCTGGTGAGCGAGAGGAGGGCAAGTGCATCATACCCGGAGAATACCAGGGTATATCCTTCATAGGGGACCGTATCAAAACGGACCATTCCCCTCTCCATGAGCCTGCCGATCCGGTAATTTACCTCTGACTCAGAGAGCCCGACGGCCTTTACGAGAATGTCAAGAGGTACCCACTGGTGCCGCTTCATGAGCCGCTCGATGGCAGCTAAAACACGGATCTCGTATTTATGGAGAGTCCGTATATTATCAGCAGAAATTGCCATGTGTTCTACACAATTTATCTATTCTGATGATAAAGGTGATCTGATAAATCCCATGCAATGCAGCAAATGCAGGCGCCCGGCAATAATCTACCAGCGATATTCGGGCCTGCATCTTTGTGAAGTCCATTTTAATGCTGATTTAGAGGCAAAGGCGAAACGGGTCATCAGGAATCACCGCTGGCTCGAGCCGGGAGACCGGATTGCAGTTGCACTGAGCGGTGGAAAAGACAGCAGCGCACTTCTTTACTTTCTCTCATCACTGGTTGGAAAACGAAAGGATATAGATCTCATCGCCATTACCGTCGATGAAGGAATTGACGGTTACCGTGACCCTTCAGCCGCAGTCCGGATTGCAGAGAGCCTTGGTGTTGAATGTCTGATCTCCTCATTCTCGGATGAATTCGGGGTTACCGTTGACGAAATCGTGAAGAAAAAGGGGGACAGCCTCTCGTGCTCATACTGCGGGGTGCTCAGGAGACACTGTATCAACCAGGTCGCCCGCTCTCAAAATGTCACAAAACTCGCCCTTGGATTCAACCTTGACGACGAAGCCCAGAGTGTACTTATGAACACATTCAGGGGCGATGCCGGGAGACTCCTGCGGGGAAACCGCCCGATCGCCGGAATGGTGACGCGGATAAAACCATTTATGTATATACCTGAACGGGAAGTAGCTTTATACGCATTCATGCATGTCAGGGGATTTGAAATAGGGAAATGCCCCTATTCACATAACGCACTGCGGGCGGATGTCAGGAACGTGCTTAACGATTATAGCTGGAGACATCCGGCAACGAAATATTCATTGCTCAATCTTGGAGAAGACTTAAAAAAGATCGGGGCACGGTTCTCCGGAGAGGTGAAAATCTGCAGCAATTGCGGGGAGCCATGCGGGGATATTTGCCGGAGCTGCCAGATGCTTGACGAGGTGAAACATGATACCTGATAAGAAAGGGATATTCTGGCGGCTGCTTCACACTTCGGAACGGGTGAAAATCGGGCTTTATTTTTTACTCTTCTTCATCCAGATTGTCGCATATACAGCCCTTTTTCACTATGCGTACCCGATTCTTGAAAATAAACCGATATCATGGCCCACCGCAGTCCTCTTTGTGCTTGAAACAGTAACCACAACCGGTTATGGCGAACTCCTGCCGTTTACCAACCAGATTACAATCGTAATTGCAATCATCATGATGATCACGGGGATTATCCTGATCTTCATGATTATACCCCTGCTGCTCATCCCGTATCTGAGCTCGATGCTTCATTCCCAGCCACCACGGAGGACCCCGCACGAGCTTGAGGACCATGTTGTTATTGTCGGCCACGGCGAACTGACGAAGTCGCTTATCGAAAGCCTGATGATATCTGACCTGAGCCTGCTGATGGTGGTGGACGACGAACAGACTGCAAAGTCATTTGCACAACGGTTTGGCAAAAGGGCGTATGTAATCTGGGGGGATTATGCAAACCCGGCAACATGGCAGCACGCATGGATACAGAACGCCAGCCATGTCATCGTATGCGAGAATGAACGTACGACCGCAATGGTCATCCTCGGGATTCGCGAGATGACACGGGCACATGTCATCGCAGTCGTCGATAAACTTTCTTTTGACCGTTACCTCAAGTATGCCGGTGCGGAGTACGTCCTCTCCCCAAAGCATGTCACAGGACAGATCCTGGCACGCCATGCCGGCCTGAGCTCCCGATCAGGCACGGTACCCGACGAGGCATTGTACGAAACTGCCTTTATGGATGCAGTACAGGACCCTGCCAAGAAGATCCGGTTTATTCATATCCCTATCATCTCATGTTCACCGGCAGCCGGAAAAACATTAAAAGAACTTTCACTTTTCAGCAGGTATGGTGTAGAGGTCCTCTTCCTCTCCCGCTTCGGGCATTTTCATTATGATCCATCGGGTGATGAAGTACTGGACACCTCAACGATGCTCTTCCTTGTCGGCACCATGACGATGATAGAAGAGATGATGCAGAGGGAATTTTTAAAGGAAGACTGTGATACCGCACTCGCGATAATCGCAGGGTACGGTGATGTGGGATCGGCGGCATACTCTGAATTCACCAGTCTTGGTGTGGATTGTATTGTCATCGATAAAAAACCTCAGCCGGTCAGCGAGGTCGTAGGAAATGCTGAGGATGAGATGGTGCTGCGGCAGGCGCATATCGAGGAAGCACGGTTCTGTGTGGTTGCACTCAATGACGATGACCTGAATATTTTCACCACGCTGATGGCACGTAACCTTAACCCGTCACTTCGTATACTTGCCCGTGCAAACCAAGCCGTGTCGGTTGAAAAACTCTACAGGGCAGGTGCAGACTATGTCGCCCTGCTCCCGACTATCGGCGGGCAGGTCATCGCAGGCGTAGTGCTCTTGGAGATTGTCCATATCATCCTCGATCTTCCAAACGGTCAGAAAGTCGTCAGGAAAAGGACAATCCCCCCTATCCCGAAAAACGTGGAGTGGGTCGAACGGAAGAGCGGAGTCCGGGTGATCGGGATTGAAGGATATACCCGGTCCCTTGTTCGTCCGCCGCCGGGAACTGAACTGATGGAGGGGGATTCCCTCCTGGTGACTGGTGACGCAGTTCAGCTGAAAAAGTTTATTCGCCTGGTGTAATATGGAGATAAGAGAGGAATAACCGTGGAAGGAGACAGGGGTTGTGCAATGGGCAGAATAGAGCAGATGATCCGTTATGCCCACTGGAACAGTCAGGGAAGAGGCCTCGTGATTGGAATAAGCGGGGGAATTGATTCGGCCGTTGCCGCTGCGTTCTGCTGCAGGGCTGTCGGACCGGATAAGGTGCTCGGGATTACTCTCCCTGCGTCCGTGACACGGCAGGAAGATATTACTGACGCAGAAAATCTCTGTAAACTCCTTGGAATCATGCATATGGTGATAGACATCGATCCCATTCTCGCGGGATACCATACAATCCCCGGGTATACCGGCACCCCGTACCTTTCCGGCAACCTGATGGCACGGACAAGGATGGCGGTGCTCTATTATTATGCAAATAAAGAGAACCGCCTTGTATGCGGGACGTCAAACCGCACCGAGTATCTCCTTGGCTACTGCACCAAGTTCGGGGATAATGCAGCCGATATCCAGCCGATCCTTCACCTCTACAAGACTGAAATTTTCGATATCGCACCTGACTTGGGCATTCCTGACACTATTATCCGCAAACCCCCCTCTGCAGGGCTCTGGCATGGCCAGAGCGACGAGGTCGAGATAGGGTTTACGTATCCTGAGATCGATGCTGCGCTGAAAGCCCTTGAAAAGAACAGGTGGAAGGCAACAACCCCGGTCCAGGAAAAAGTGCTCCAGATGGTGGAAAAAAGCGAGCATAAACGATTACCCACCCCGAATCTTTTCTCGTCAGGCTAAATAATAAGGTTGTAATCCTGCGGGTCATTCAGGAATGAGAGTCCTTCCCACCGTTTTTCTACCAGATCGTACAGGGGTCCCCGGATCCCCAGATTTTTCACGGTCTCTTTTGCGGGTATTTTCCGTATCCCGGGAATATCAGGATAGCGGGTATTTTTTTCAAATATGTCCGGCCCTGTTTCGTAATATGCCGCGCCCTGCATTTTTTCATACGGGCCATAAATGCTTCTGAATTCGTCTGATACAATATTTGCCATCATGAGATCCTTATTTCCCGGATTGATTGTCACATGCCCATAAAAGGGCGGTATCAGCACCAGGTCTCCTTTTTCGGCTTTTACAAGAATTATATCAGTCAAATCCTCTTTTTGAAGCAGATAATGTGCACATCCTTCCAGTACTTCGTAAAGTTCCGGGTATCCTGCACCGGCACTGTTTTCCGGGTGGTAATGACCCTTGGTCTTTACCAGTTCACCACAGAGGTTACGCGGGGGAATAACCGTGATATCATACCGCAGTCTCTTTTCAGCAAGCCACTTCCGGTCTTTCTCAGACCTGGCCAGGTCCCTGTACATAAAATAGAGCGGAGAAGTGCATGTGCAGTCCGGTTCTTTCAGCACACTTCTCATTTCACCGATGTTCCGCACATCAGGTTCCGGCAGAACTCCTTTCCAGACTTGCATTACTTCTTTTTTCTCATTACAAATACATAATACCCTGCACCACAAAGAATGGCAATAATTGCGACGATCATGACCGGATTGGTATACACCGGCCCTGATCCTTCCTCAACCTTCACCCGGACTTTCATGGTGTCCGATATCTGGCTGTTATCAAGCGCATCCCTGTAACGGATCTCTGAATCAAGCCCGTATTCTTTCGGGGTGGCGGAGCTGTCCACACTGACTTCATATCGTGCAGTGGCCGTCTGCCCCGGGGCAAGATCGCCGAGATACGCGGTATCGTCATTACTGGTGAACGGGTCGACGGCACTGATTCTTGCCTGTGCGTTATATGCTGTGGCATCACCAATATTCGTGTATCCGACCTCTATGACTTTTTTCTGGCCAGGTTTTAAGGTTCCTTGTTCTGATGCGACCTCGAAACTGATCTTCCCCCCGACAGGTATCCCGACGGTAAACGGGTCAGATGTCCGCGTATCTCCTTCATGGTCCTTGTACACGACAAATACATCCAGCGGGTAGGTCTGGCTGGTCGCATCACGCGAGACAGATACCTTGAACCGGCAGTCAACGGATCCGTTTCGCGGGAAGTCTCCGATAAATACGCTGCTGTCCGTCGGGATGAGCGGACTGTTTCCATTTCGCGAGATCTTTATTATTGCCGATTCTGCATCTTCGTACCCGGCATTGCGGACTTTTAAGGTAACATATCCCTCATTGCCCACGTTCAGGTGCTCAGGCGTGGCTGAAATAATCCCCAGATATACATCTGACCTGACCTTTACGGGAAGACTGATCGTTTCGTCATTATCCTTGTAGATATAGGTGATACTGTCCTGTCCCTGCTGTTCTGCCGAACTTAAGTACGTATACCTGATATGAAGAGGCAGATTGTAGGTACCCGCCTGCGCATTCGAATTCACTTTTGTGGCAAATGAGACCTGGACACTTTTCCCGCCTGCGATATCTCCTATCATCTGAGGATCAGATTTGATGATAAGCGGGGCTTCGCCTGCTTCGAGGCCCACCGTGATCATTTTTGCGGTATTCGGGAGATCGTCCCTCTCCACGATACCGGACTGGACGAATTTGATATCAATCAGGCCCTTGTTTTCGATTTTTATGTTGAGGGTGACATCATCGCCCGGGGAAAATTCATTGGATCCCGATATCGATGCCGTTAGATCGGGCCCGCCTGACATGTATTTTGTCCCTGCCATGGCCGGGACGCAGAGGACGCACAAAAAAACGGTTAAAATTATGAATTGTCGCATCTCCATATGAAATCACGTGTTGTTATTGTTATAACAACATTTATTATTCTACCATATATATAAGTGATTGATGTCAGAATCCCCGGAAAACACCCTTATTATAGCAGAATCTCTTAAATCTCTCGGCCTCACCAAATACGAGGCCCTCGTCTATATCGCTCTCCTGAAAGTGTCAGGAGCGACTGCGACCGAGATACACGAGATATCCGGGGTGCCACGCGCATCGGTCTACCCGGTCCTGGACCGCCTTCTGCAGAAAAACCTTGTAGCAGTCTCGCATACGACCCCCAAACGCTTCGCGTCCGTTCCACCCGATGAAGGGATCGAAAACCTGCTTAAATCCATCGAATCCGATGCCGAAGGTGCAAAAAAAGTACTGAATACAATATTTCATGACCGGAACCGCCTGCAGAAGGGCGAGCAGGAACTGATATGGAGCATTTACGGGACTGAAAACATCAGGACACGGATCCTTGACCTCATCAGTAATGCACATTCATCCATCAGGATCATCTTTTACTGGGGACTTGTAAAAGAGGAGATAAAGGACCTGCTAACCGGAGTAAGTTCACGTGTCCCGGTTGAGATCGTAACCGACCACTGGGAGGGTGATACTCCGGCCAATATCCGTTTTTACTTACATGTCCCTCCGGATGGTCACAAAGTGGGTAAAAAATGCAGTGCCGGCGGGGTATTTTTAATCGATAACCAGAAAGTACTGGTCCTTATGGGATCAGAAGAAGAGGGTACAACTGCCCTTTACTCGGAATCAAAAGGGTTTTTACGGTTTTTTAATATGTACTGGAACCTTTTCTCATCATGGGCACGGTCAAAAACTGAATAATCCGGCCTAATAGTCAAGGATCTCGGTCATCGTCCTGACATCCATCAGGCCTTTTATAGCCTGGGTATGGACCCGGACACCCCCTTCCTTGATTGCAGCCATGGGGTTTGTTCCTCCCACCGCCACGATTCCCATGTACTGGGGGTCGACCGTCACTCCAAGCGCAGGGGTATTTGGAAGGCCCACATCGAGGATACCTGAAAAACTGCTTCCTGCAAGGTCATCCATGACCTCCCCGATCAGCACCTCTGCTTCCATATGACACTGCCTGATATTTGCAAGGATGTTCCCGCTCCCCTTTCGCATCACATCGGTTATCGAGGTTATTTCCTGTGATATCAGGACCTGCAGGGGATCAATCGTGGTATACTCGTACAGGATTATATGGGTAAACCTTCTTGGGATCCTGCGTTCTATCTCAACAACACCTCCCCCGATGGGATTTAACGGCACTCCTTTCCTGAGGAGTATCCCGTCAAGCGTTGAACTGCACATCGTGATTATTGCGGTATGACCGTCAGGGACGTGGTATCCTGATATCTTCTCTCCCGGTGCAAAAAACCGCACTAATCCGCTGACACATATTCCTGCCTTATAAGCATCTTTACACACCGAGATTGAGTATTCAAGGTCTTCATTCCTGACTATTGACATATTGTATACTACGGTGCCGGTACCTTCCCTTGGATCATAGGTTACCTGCATCGCATAATCCTCAATCGTATTGTTGACAAACTTGAGAGGGAGGTTCATTAATTATTCTTCAATCATTTGAATAGAAAAATTGTTCTATAAGATGAAGGAAATGTATGGATGATGGATGGAAAAATACGGGAAAAAGCCAAGATTGCGATGCGGGGCATTCTGCAGGCGGCAGGATATGAAGTTGAGGAGGTTGATCCCCCGCTTGACCTCTCGGCGATGCGGGATGGAGAGTGCCTCCTTATCATGTGTTCAAACTCCCTGGAGGAGATCGCCGAATTTGACCGGACGAACTACAGCCTGAGGGTGGAGGACCGTGACATGGCCTGCAATAAACTCCTTTTTACTCTCGATGAATCGGTATCAGGAAAAAATTCGATCATATGGGGTGTAAAAGAGTTTGTACGGTACGCCGGGGAGGCGGCACTGGCACGGGTCCTTGACAGGCAGCTCTCGCTCTCGTTTTCCGGGTCACCTGGAAGGGTCGCAGCTAGCGCCACGGCAACAGCTGTACCTGAAATACAGGACATCGAACCGGTAGAATCTTCAGGCATAACCCTTACGCACCTCCCGATAAAAGTGAACAGGCAGGCTGCAGAGAAGATTGCCGGGGTGCAGGGGACACCAAACCTCCGGTTCATGCCTCACTGGGTGTATCATTACGTCAGTTCAGGTGAGCAGATATACAGGGATCGCCGGGTGCCCTTTGATTCGGAAGGCGATGGCGCAATAAATGCAATAAATGGATTAAAGGTCGAAGGGAATGCAAAAAACGCTGTCGAAGCCGAGATCCCGCCAGGAAGTGACGTTCTACAGCCACACATTTCACGCGAGGATGCGACAGAGAGGATCTATAACGAATTAATCGAGCAGCTTACCCAGCGTGTCCGTATAAAGCAGGAAAAGGGCGATGCCATCTTCTACGAAGAAAAAGTCATCAAACCCGACCGGAAAAATATCAACCTCGAAATTCTCCAGATATACGTTCCCATATGGCAGATCCGTGGCAAAAA
>JBFYKV010000165.1:0-5976 GCA_041305745.1 Methanoregulaceae archaeon
ATGCAGGATTTCGATGACGCAGCACACGCTTTTGCAAATACCGCATACATCGAAAAACCACAAAACGCAGAGATACTTGGTGCTTATACCACAATGATAGAGGCAAAAGGGACGATGCAGACGGCTGCCTTAGTCATGTTCGACGAGTTCGAGAAGACCGGTAGAGTTACACCCGGAGTTGCTGAAGCATACGAGATCGAGGTCGACCGGCTTACAACGGCATATGATACCCTGCTTGCAGAGGTCCTGAAGGATCTCTGATTGTTGTCATTTTTTTGATTATAATCGGGAACCGTAGTAAATTCATTTCATTCCGGTCCTCCCCTTATATCCGTAAATATCCTGAATCCTGTCCCGGGGACGTCTTTTTATGGACAAGGCAGATGAAGATGAAGGTATTTTAAAAAAAGGCTGTAAGCAAGGTTTATCTTTTCGGTTCGTGAAATATTCGGTCATGACAGAGGGGGACGATGCAGGTGTCGCAATACTAAAGGCCCTGAAGTACAATCCGCGGGGCATGACCGTCACGGACATTTCGAAAAATACCGGGTATCACCGTAACTCGACCGGGAAGCAACTCGAGATACTCAGGGCCGAGGGGAAGGTCGAGGTCCGGCAAATCGGTTCAGCGAGGGTCTACTCGCTCGCACAGCGTGTACCCCTCTCTGCGTTCCTCTGCTTTACAAAGAACCTTATCCTGATCGTCGACCAGGACCTGAATGTAGTGCAGGCAAATGACCAGTATATCAGCCTCAGCGGTTTTAACAAACAAGAGATTATCGGAAGGAACCTCCACGAGGGGGGTCTCCCCATCGTGTCCGCGCCGGAAGCCCTCGGGGTCATTGAATCAACCGGTAAGCAGCAGGTTATCACAGAATTCCGTTCAGGGACGGGCAGGGGCGAGTCTTATTACAAGATGGAAGTAATCCCGACGACTTTTGAAGACGGGGAACCGGGACTGACCCTCCTGTTTGAAGATATCAGCGAGAAGAAACGGCACCTGAGGAACATGGAGTTTCTTGCCCGGACAGCAATGGAGCTCGTCGACCTGCCTCCCGAGACGGATATCTACAAGTATATTGCAGACCGTGTAGCAGATCTCCTGCCGGAGCCTCCGCGTTGTTTTGTAGAATCCTACGATGAGATAAAAGGACAGTTCTTCATCCGGGCCCGAATTGATCAGGCATTTCGCAATGATTTGGCTCAGGTGGCCGGGCATGACCTTGTAGGAATGGCATTCCCGATCCAGGAATTTTTTTATAATGCCCCATTCTTCGAGAGCCCCTCAACCATCAAAAACATGCGGGAGATGCGCCTCCGCCCATTCTTTGAAGATGAGGAGATATCGTTATTCGATATGTGTGCCCATCAAATACCGAAAGAAGTCTGCGAAGCGATTGTACGGAACTATAATATCGGTAAAATCTGTTTAACCGGGCTCGTCTGGCAGGAACAGCTCTTCGGGATAGTCGGGATCTGTCTTTCGCCAGATGAGGAACTCATGAACAAACAGGCGATAGAGTCGTTCTTCCGGCAGGCATCAATCGCAATTGCAAGGCGACTGACAGAGGAAAGGCTCATTCGAAGCGAAGACCGGTTTAGGGAACTTATTTCGAACGAAATTCTTCCGCCAACAGTTATTGTCCGGGACGGCCGGATCACTCTCGTCAGCCCACGCTTTACGGAGACATTCGGCTATACGAAGGATGATATCCCGACGTTGGAGGAGTGGTTTAAAAAGGCTGTTCGTGATCCGGAATATCGCGAAAAATTAGTATCTGCCTTAAATCAGGACATCCACGTTGCAAGCGATTCCCTGCCTCTGTTATTTCCTTTAAAGTGCAGGAACGGCGATGAAAAGGGTGCTGCATTTATGCCTATAATCCTCTCCGACGGAACACAGGTCGTCACGTGTCAGGTGAAGGATCAAGGGCGGTGATATTGCCAGGCTGCCTGCCTGGGCGTACCTACGGGTGCGGATACCGTTGAACAGGTAATAACAGTCCATGGTATGCCTGGCCTGAGTTCACCTGCTCCCCGATTATTTCACGAAAATGCTTTCATCTCCGTTTTACCCGCCCGAACGGGCATGCCCAGAGGCACATTCCACATACAGCAACGCCGGCCCGCCCTGCATCAGGATGAAATTACGGGCTCCTGAAAGGTCTGCTATGCCAAAATAATCGGTCCCGAGCGATTCAGCGAGTGTTTTGATGGTGTGAAGGGTGTCCATGAGGGGTCCTTTTCAGATATCTGCAACACCGGGATGTTAATTGTAAGGGAAATATCCACCCCTATCAGGAAAAAGGTAAAAATTTCAGAATTTCACACGGGGTGCCTGTGCCTCCCGCATGTTATATTCCATTGTCCAGAAGTATGCCTCGCCGTGGGCGATTCGGAATATCGCCAGTTTTCCGCCTTCCGGTGCTGTGGCCAGCAGGTCTTTCACCCACGGACGGTCCCGGAAGAGCCGTTCTTCAAGGGACGTGTCATCGAGGAATTCGACTCTCCCTGACACTCGCATCATCTTCCCGGCCCCTTCGGTTCCAGGGGCAAAGAAACAGAGCTCGACGTTCGGGTTCCTGATGAGCTGTTTGTATATGCTCTTCGGGGTTCCCGTGTGATAGTAGAAACCGGTGTGGTCTGCAAACCACATGGCAAATGCCCTCACACGGGGCTGGTCGCCGTCGTTTGTCGCGATATAAGTCACCGGGTTTTCATTCGCGAATTTCACGCATTCGGTAAAATCCATAGTAATGCACCATAGTAATGAACGGAAAGCCACGGAATAAATCTATTGCAGGTTCATCTTCTCCCTGTAGGCCGGAAACGGTAATCACGGTCTCAATTCACGCCGGTCCCCTTGAAGAAAGTATAACAGAAGACACCATCGGGTTCAGCGGTCCGGTACAGGTCGGCAATTCCCTGCTCCCAGTCGGCCTCGCTGATCAGGCACGTTCCAATGGCTGCATCCCTCACCCCTTCGACCATGGCGGTGAAGGTCTGTTTTATGAACCCCTCCACAAGGTAAGGACGTGAGGCATCCACGTACACCATCCTGGGCGAGACGGAAACACCGGAGAATCCGGCGGTCGTCAGCAGAGGATACAGTTCTCTCCCGATGAGGGCATTCCCGCCTGTCTCCTTCTGGAGGGTGACAAGGCAGTTAATCGCTTTTTTTGCATACGGGCTGTCGGGATAAAAGAACGTGGACCCATGGTCCCCTTCGATCACCGTGATAGTTCCGCCCGGCCTGAGCACCCGTTTCAGGGATGCAAGGGCAGATTCCGGGTTGCCAAAGTGTTCGAGCACGAAGCAGACAAATACATGATCAAAATGTGCCGTTTCGAACGGGAGGCTGAAAATATCTGCCTGTTGAAAACGGACGTTGATTAGTCCTGCATCCCGGACCCTTCTCTCTGCTTCTGCAAGCGAGCCTTCCGAGCAGTCAACAGAAGTAAACTGAGCATCCGGGCTCCGTGATGCGAGCGTTACGGTCTGGGCCCCGACCCCGCATCCTGCCTCGAGCACCCTGCTCCCGGCCGGGTACCGGGTGTCATGGTGAAGAAGACTGGTGAGCGTCCGTCCCTGGTCGAGTAGCCGCTCTGCTTCACGCGGTGAATAGCCGTGAACATAGGTTTCTTTTTTTCCGGTCATAGGTATCTGAGGATGATTATTGAGTCCGGGTGTGCTTCAAGGTGTTTATACCTCGCTGATCGCCGGTTCATGACGGATCAGGTATTTTTCCCCTGCCCGGATGATAACTGCCAAAATTTTCGCATTTAACACAAGAATTAATAAAATGGCAGGCACACGCAGTGCATGGAACAAAAGCCTCTCTTTCTTTGGATCTTTATCGCTGCCTTCCTGTCCGGACTCATTCTCCTTGCAGGATGCACAGCTATCCCGGTCACGAATAATACCCCTGATATGCAGGCAACGGACCAGGTCTCTCCTGGTCACACTCCGGGGACAGGGGTCACTCAGAATATATCCGGGAATGAAATGAGCGTGGCGGATGCAAACAACCGGTTTGCCTTTGAGCTTTATTCAGCGCTTGGCCGAAACCCGCAGAACTCCGGGCAGAACCTCTTCTTCTCTCCGTTCTCAATTTCATCAGCCATGGCAATCGCCTTCGAGGGGGCCAGGGGCGGGACTGCCGACGAGATACAGGCGGTATTTCATTTCCCAAATGATACCGTCACGCGACGGGAGGGATTTTCCGCGCTCAATGCCGGCATAAACAGTAACAACCCTGCATACACGCTCCGGACTGCAAACGCCCTCTGGGCGGAAAAGACCTACCCGTTCCTGCCGGAATATGTCAGCACGGCAGAACAGTATTACGCCGCAAATGTCACGAACCTTGATTTTATAGGTCAGCCTGAACCTTCCCGGATTACTATCAACCGGTGGGTAGAGGAGAAAACCACAGGGATGATCAAAGACCTGCTCCAGCCAGGGGTCATCCGCCCGCTTACCCGGCTCATTATCACGAATGCACTCTATTTCAAAGGAGACTGGGTAAAACAGTTTGACCCGGACAAAACGGCGGATGCCGCTTTCAGGACCGCTTCAGGGGAAATCGTCGTTGTCCCGATGATGCAGCGGACCGATGAGGAGGCCATGTATAAATATGCGGAAACGGATGCTCTCCAGCTGATCGAAATGCCGTATGCACACGAAAACGGCAGTGAATTGTCGATGCTCGTCATTCTCCCGAAAGGCGACAACCTTACGGAAGTTGAACAGTCTCTGGACGGGCAGATGCTCTCAGATCTTGAGAATACGTCCCGCTACCAGCGTGTTGATGTATACTTCCCGAAATTCAGGCTTGAGACAACCAGCCGTCTCTCCAGTACCCTGGCATCGATGGGAATGCCAGCTGCATTTAGCATGTCCGCCGATCTCTCGGGAATGGATGGAACACAGTTCCTTTACATAGAAGAGGTTATTCACAAGGCGTATATCGAAGTGAACGAAGAGGGAACGGAAGCCGCCGCGGCGACAGCAGTCATTGTGGCCGGGAAAGGAATCGTAAAAGAACCCGTTCCCACGTTCAGGGCAGACCACCCGTTCATATTCATCATCAGGGATAACGAGACCGGTGCGATACTTTTCGCGGGAAGGGTTGCCGACCCGTCGGGTTCATAAAAAGTGTGCTGACCGGAGTTTTTTACACTTCCTTTTATTTTTCGGCCGGCACCCTGGCAGATAATACCCTCCCACAACCGGATAGTAATGCAATTCACGAGTTGCCCGGTTATCATGGATGAATATTCTCTGCCTGCGGATGAAACATCCGTGATTTTCCCGATACATTCCCCGACGGCACTCGCATAGGAACACGTAAACAAAAATAAAGTCAGAGCAAAAAAAATGCCAGGATAAGAAGTTTTAGCGGTTTTATAAAGAACTCAGCGTTTTCAGGGCATGCAGGTCCCGGTTATGCACGTTATCCGCGGGGAACGCGATATCCTCCTTCCGGGACCAGGATTTCAAAGTTCACTCCTTTTCCCAGCTCCCCGTTCTCCTGTATGGTAATTCCTGTGATGGACAGGATCTCGCGGGATAAAAAGAGGCCGAGGCCGGTGTGCTTGCCAAATCCTTTCCGGAAGAGTTTTTTCCTGTCGGCTTCAGAAATCCCGGCACCGTTGTCCCGGTAGGTGATAGTGAGACCGTTACCGGTCTCTGTATATAAGAACGCGATTGTCGTTACGTGCTCTCCATGACGGAGCGAGTTTTCAACCAGGTTATAGAATACCTTCTCGATGAGGGGATCGGCAAAGACCTCAAGGCCGGACAGGTGATTCTCAACGGTAATGCCGGACAGGTCCAGTTCGGTCGTCAGATTCCTGACAATGGTTTCCATATTCTGCCATTTCGGCTCTTCCACGCCGATATCCTGGTAATATCGCGTGAATTCGATCTGTCGCTGGATCGCATCAACTGCTTCGTTCTCTCTCTTCATGTATT
>JBFYKV010000166.1:0-12251 GCA_041305745.1 Methanoregulaceae archaeon
TGTCGATGTTTTTAACACCCCGTACGGCGTCATCGTCGGCGTGGTTATCGCAATCATCGCGTCGATCGTCACTATCTGGATATACCGGAGGATCAACCCGGGCGACCAGTTCCCGACAACCATAAGCCGTGACTCGCTCATCGGGCGGGAGGGCCCGGTTATTAAAAAAGTCGTTCCGGGCTCTATCGCAGGTAAAGTTCTCATCGCAGGGCAGGAATGGAGTGCCCGGAGTGAGGACGGCGATATCCATCCGGGAAAGACGGTCAGGGTCATCAAATCCGAAGGCGTTCATATCGTCGTTATCGAGGTGAAGTAAGATGGCTGTATTTGAAACTCTTATCACAATATTTCTGATTCTTGCGATTGTGATTATCTTTGCCCGCGGCGTGGTCATCGTCCAGCCGTACGAGCAGGGCCTCCAGATCAGGCTGGGGCGCTATATCGGGCGGATGAACCCGGGGTTCCGGTGGGTCATTCCGCTCATCACAAATGTGGTGAAACTGGACCTTCGGACACAGGTGATGGATGTCCCGTCACAGGAAGTTATCACGAAGGATAATTCGCCGACAAATGTTGATGCAATCGTGTATATACGGGTCATCGACCCTGAAAAGGCATTTTTTGAAGTCTCCAATTACCGCATGGCAACGCTTGCCCTTGCACAGACAAGCCTGAGGGGTATCATAGGTGACATGGAACTCGATGAAGTGCTCTACAACCGTGACATCATCAATACCAAGCTCCGTGATATCCTTGACCGGGAGACTGACCAGTGGGGTGTCAAGGTCGAACGGGTCGAGATCAAGGAGGTCGACCCTGTCGGGGCGGTCAAGCAGGCCATGACCGAGCAGACCGCTGCCGAAAGGGCACGGAGGGCTGCAATTCTCAGGGCAGATGGTGAAAAGAGGTCGGCCATCCTGAAGGCTGAAGGTACAAAGAGGAGCATGATACTTGAGGCAGAGGGTGACCGGCAGAGCAAGGTGCTCAGGTCCGAAGGGGAACGGATATCCCGGATCCTGATGGCCCAGGGTGAGGCGCAGTCACTCCGTATCATCTCAGTCGGGGCCCAGCCACTTGACAAGCGGGCAATCACGGTCCTTTCCCTTGACGCATTGAAACAGATGGCAAACGGGCAGGCGACAAAGATCATCTTCCCGTTTGAGATTTCCTCCCTGATGAAACAGGCAGCACGGTTCATTGGTGCGACTGAGGAGATGCCGGGTGAACCGCTGCCGACGGACATGCCCGGGAATGAAATACTCGGGCCTATCCCGACCATGGACGAAGTCAGGGAGATATTAAGGGAGATGGACAAGACGATCCGGACCGAGGTCGGGGTCGATGAACTCAAGGATATCGGCAAGACCCGGAAAAGGACGGGATCGGGGTTAATTGACGACCTTGAAGGTACGGCCGGGGATAGCGAAGAGAAATAATAACCCGGTTCCTTTTTTCCGGACCTTATTCAGGCACTTTCTCAAGGTATGCAGGGTGCCGTCCTGCAACACCCGTATGCATTTTTTTGCTCCTCCTCTCTGTTTTGTATGGGTTGATGGGAGCTCAGTCCTTCAGGGAAATACTAATAGTCACTGAATCGCCGGCAGGAAGCCATCAGGGGGCGGCGGAGTGTTTCGTGCCGGGAGGTGCGGATGCAAAAGCCTTCACATATCATTCTACAAGTGCGATCATATCCACACGAAATAGCGAAAATCCTTTTTTGCGTTCATCCGGCTCCCCGGGCACTCTCATTTCGAAAAAAAACGGTTCGGTCCATATCTCTTACAGGAGGGATTCTCACCCCCCCCTGCCTCATCCCGCGGTGGGATGGCCTATGAGAAGGGTTAACCGGGATTCGTATTTTAAAAAAAACAGCCATTAGTCCCCGATCGCATTTTGGGGACGCACTCATACAGCCGCGGCATCAGCCACGGAGCAGTCATGGCATAAACTGGTTTGAAGGATGCGTATCACTCCGGCACATCATTCCTGCCCGGGGGGATAAATGAAAAAAATCCGGCTTTGTTGACATCCTCGTATCTATCAGACTTTTTGAATCCATTGTTCTGACAGGAGGGATTCTCACCCCCTTCCAGTCCCTCCCCGCTTTCAGGATTGACCCGGGGCAGGGTTTCCGGAGCCTTATATTTTTAAAAAGCATAGAGCACGGTCCCCGATCGCAGTATGAGGAGCACTCATACGATCATTCGGCATCAGCCCCGGGAGTGCCGGAATCGGGAGTACGGGGAAAGTGGAATAGTGAGAGCGCGGGAAGGATGTCAACAGTGCGAAAAATCTGGAAAAAAATTGGTCCGGCAGGATCTCCCGGATTCCTTTAGATCTTCTCAATGGTGACCCTGACCCGGTCACCTGCCTTGATCCCGTGTCCCCTGGGAACATCGATGTTAAACCAGAGGCATCCCGGATCGTCCTGCGTGTTGTCCTGCGACATCAGGCAGTCCTTATGCTCATTGATGGTCGCAACGAACTCAACGCCGGACTCAAACTCTGCAATTTTTTGCATGTACAAAAATAGTTACGAAAATATTAAAGTTATACCGGCCTCGACGTTACCATCCAGGTCGTGCTGTTCGAGTAACTCCATTTGATAATGGCGAGCTCCTGACAGATTTCAGAGAGGATCGCCATATTTGTACCCACCTCTTTCGGGGAAAGCCCCAGTTCCTTTGCAATATACTTTGACTTGAAGTAATGCTTGCCTTTGTCCAGACCGGAGTTGAGGTACTGGATAATCATGTGCTGGGTATCGTTGTATTTTTCACGTATTTTTCGTGTTGCCTTCATATGCTCACCTCAGCAATTGAGATCTGTTATTTATGAGCCTCTATAAATAAATAACTATTCTTTCTGGACAGCAGAAAGGTATTATATAGGGACAATTGTGAAAAAAACTTAAAATATGGATTTTTCGCCTTCACTAACCCCAGGGAAACATAGTGCACCCACGCGCGGCAGGCGGGGCGCAACAGACCCAAAGTCCCACGGGGGTTAAGAGGACACCATTGCCCGGTCAGGGCCCGACGGCATCGCGTGAGATCTTGTTGATGAGCCCCTCAAGGACCTCGTTTCGCATGCCTTCGACGAACTTGATGCTGCCGACGACAAGGTGGCCGCCACCGCTGATACCGCCACCGGGTATCTCGTCCCGTAACTCGCGTACCATCTTTGGGATATTCATCATGACACCCCGTGAACGGAGTACCGCGAAGTCCGGGCCGAACCCGATGGTTACCACCGGTGAGCCGGCATGCTGTTTGCACAGGCGGTCATGAACCTCCCCGGATGTCTTTCCGGGAGGCGGGAAGGTGAACTTGTGCGCATGGATCTCGACGTCGAGGAGGAAGAGCTCGGCGCCGTTTTGCAGGGTCTGGTGGCGTACGTGCGGCATCGACGCACTCATCTGGTCAGCGATTGCTGCGTTTGCCCCTTCAACAAGGAGCGCGACGAGGCGCTGGTGACGGTCCGGGTTCCCGGTGAGGTCAAGCACGTCCTTGACCAGTTCCCGCCCGTCGTTGAACCGCAGCCAGAACTGGTTGTAATCAAGGGCAAGTGCAATATCCTTGCAGTGGTCCTCGCTGTAGGTATCTTTGATAAGGTCAAGGAACGCTGCCCGTTCCGGTGCCTCGCTCCTGTCACCGACCCCGGCAACCGCCGGCAGGTGCCGGATCAGGTTCTCAACCGAGGGGTTGATCATACGGGCGATCTCTGTCCCGAGCATCCCGGCAGTGATACCAAAGTCCCCGCCGACATGGTACGGGTTGACATGGCCGGCAAGGTACTGGTCGACGATCTCGTCAGGGTGGTGGTGGTCAACGACCACGATCGGTATTCCATAGACCTGGGCCATCTTTAAAGAGGGTAAGTCCTCCTCGGTCGAGCCGTTATCGGTCAGGAGCACGAGCGGCAGCTTCTGGCCAAACCGGGAATGGTCCTTTAATGCGAAATCAAGGTCACGCGTGATGTCCTCGATCTCGTAGAAGGGTGCCTTTGACGGGGCCCGCTTAAAGAGGTAATAATCCGCATCAAAGTCCCCGCCTGATTCCCTGATTAATGCGGTGACCGCCTGCTCGATTGCCACCGCTGAACAGATACCGTCGGCATCGGCATGGTGACGGAGGAGGATTGGCTGGGAGGTAAATACCGCTTTCCTGATAATTTTCGCGATATTCCTCATTGCCGGCCTGAGCTTTTCCATGACCTCGCTTGGTACGAGCAGCGGGATCTCAGGTGGTTCGGAACGCTGGTCGAGCGCCTTTTCTATCCGTTCCCGCACGCTCTCAGCCTCTTCGCCCGTAAGGAGCGCGAGCGAGCTTACCTCGATCTGGAGCTGGTTGTTTCGCATCATTACTTCGCCGACGATCCTGACGAGGTCCCCGAGCTCTGCTTCAGGGTATGCACGGACTCCTGCCTCGATAAAGGCGGCTGCGTTCTCTGTACCCGACTCGTCGACGATGGTAAAGATTGTCGGGCCGCTGGTCTGCTTGATCTGGGCAATCTCGCCCTCGATCCGCACCGTCCGTCCGACCTTGGTGCCGAGCTCCGAGAGCCGGACCGCCGTGGATTTCTTCTCCACCATCTCGACGGTATAGACCGGGATAGTCACTTCTTCGAGGTCGATATTTCCGTTGCTCCGTATTGTCAGCACCTTTACAAGGATCGACTCCCGTTCCTTGTGATCGGTCCGGACGTTACTCTTATGGACAAGTCCCTTTACCCGGTCGTTCAGCTGGACAAAGGTCCCGAAATTTGCAAATCCCTGGACCCGTCCGATGTATATGTTCCCTTCTGAAACGTCCCCGAGGTCACAGGTGGCCCCCAGACGAAATACTTTCATATCATGCTCTTTTTCCATGCCTTCACCATATTATTCGTATACACGTATTTTTTTAATTCATGTTCGCGCGGATATAAACTCATTCGTTACCGATCTTTATCATGGTAATGGAATATTACCACTGTTACCCGGGAAGTTCGTATCTTTTTTCCATTCCCCTGCCGGGAAGAGATCTCCTCATGCGGATCCCGCTTTTTCATCTTCCCCGTCCCGGAACGGGATCTCGATCATGTCGAGATCCGACGGGATAAGTACCTGTCCCCTGAATTTCTTCGAGGCATCCCTGAGATGGCCTGCCGTGCCTGTGTAGCGGGAGCTGATATGTACAAGCGCCAGTATGCGTGCATTCTGTTCCTGTGCGACTTCCCCTGCTTCGCCGGCAGTTGAATGGTAGACTTCCCGTGCCCTCTCCAGTTCCGGGTCATCGTAGGTGGCGTCATGGATGAAAAGGTCGGCATCGCCTGCGAATTCTGAAATATTCTGCCGGAGCGGGCGGGTATCCCCGGTATAGACAATTTTCCTTCCCGGGCGGGGGCTGCCCATCACCTCGGCCGGGCTGACATGCACCTCGCTCCCTTCCCGGACGATGCAGACCGTCTCTCCTCTCTGAAGCCGCCCGAAGAGAGGTCCCGGGGGCACCCCGAGCCCGACAGCCCTCGGGCGGTTGAAGCGCCCGGGGCGGGAGTCTTCAGAGAGGACATACCCGACCCCGGCCATGCCGTGATCGGTTGCAAATGCGGAGACCGAGTACCCGTTGAACCTGATGACCGATCCGTGCTTCATCTCGACCGAGTGCAGGGGGAACTTTATATTGAAACGGCAGAGGTGCCGTATCTCCGTGACGCACTCGTGCACCCAGTCAGGTCCGTAAATGGTGAGCGGGTCCTTTCGTCCCATGAACGAGAGGGTCTGGATAAGACCGATGATACCAAGGAAATGATCGGCATGCCAGTGGGTGATGAAGATTGCATCGACTAAAAAACCGGTCCGTGCACGCATCATCTGCTGCTGGGCGCCTTCACCGCAGTCAAAGAGGAGTGTATCAGACCCGCGCCTGACCATGATGCAGGGCGGATTCCGCATCGGTGTCGGGAGTGCGCCTGCGGTGCCGAGGAACCAGACATGAAGCGTCTCTCCGCTCATGAAAACCACCCTGAAACAACGGCGAGGCTCTTTTTTCCCTCTTCAAGGGACCTGCCTTCGACAACGATGATGCCATGGTAATCACGTGCAATGCACGGTCCGACCACCGCCCACGGGATGGTCCCTTCAGAGACGGCGAGGTGCTCATCCGACTCCCCGTGATTGTCATGCACATGCAGGTGCGATGCACTCTTAAGATACGGTAAAAAGTCCCTGACCGCTCCCACTGTATGGGCATGACCGATATCGATGGTCATCCCTATCCCTTCGATCCCGTCGATCATCCCGGCCAGTTCTTCAGGCCGCCTGCAGAGGAATTCCTTTATCCCTATCATGTTCTCAAGGCACGCAAGCACCCCGTGCTCGACGGCACACTGCCCTATCTCCCGGAGTGCGGTCTTCTGCTGGTCCCATGCCCGCCCTGGCATCATCTTTCCGACCGGAGAGAGCCAGCCGGGGTGAATGGTCACCCGGTCGGTCCATGCTGATGCCTGCCTGACGCATGTACATATCTGTTTCACCGATTCGCGCCAGATGGGATAATTCAGGGTCGCAAGGTTCAGGTCACCGTACGGTGCATGGACACTTGCCTTAAGGTGCGTGCTTTCCAGCACCTCGTCAATCCGCTTCACGTGGGCGGGGTTGTCAAGGCGGTAGTTGCCGTCCGCCACTATCTCCCAGCCCTGGTACCCGGCGTCTTTTATCCCGAAGACCCATTCGATCGAGTCCCAGACCTTCGATGACGACGAGAAATAGCAGGGGTTCACGCCTCACCCCGGATCTCTTCGATCAGGGCCCTGACCTCGTGTGCGAACCGTTCCAGTGCCCCGCCGTTCTCGATCGTATAATCAGCGTGCGACAGGGCACGCCCGAGTCCCCAGCCGATCTCCCGGCGGTCCCGCGCAAGGAGGGTGTCCTGGTCTGACATGTCATCAGAACGGCCGCGGACCGAGAGCCGCTTTAAGCGGAGGGCAAACGGGGCGTCGATACCGACGAGGTAAAACCGCGGGAAGTGCGCCCTGAAGAGATCGACCTCGGAATCACCCCTGATACCGTCGACCAGCACGACCGGTGCACCGAGTGCCTCGATGACCGGGACACAACGGCGTGCGATTGCGTCCATCCCTTCATCCCGCCTGAGGCGGTGTGCACATGCACCGAGGTTTTCATCAGTGACAGGGAGCCCGGCTTCCTGCACGGCACTCCGGATCACATCTCCCATGACGACCACCGGGATGCCCTCCTCCTGTGCAATGCGGGAGAACTCGCCCTTACCACTTGCAGGCAACCCCACGACGCCGATTACCTTCATACACCACCTCCCCTTCTTCACGTGTCCGTATCTTTACCGGGCGTTCTATAGTATCCGCTAATGATTTCATCTCTTCAAGCGAGAGCGGCCTGATATTTCCCTGTACTCCCTGCTGGAGCACAAGCGTGACGTCCCCGACTTCGCGTGCGATATACTGCACTTCGTCCTCGTATCCACGGAACAGGGTTACCACCGTCTCGAATTCGGGGAGATCTCCGGACTGGTGGGCATTCCTGCACAGTTCAAGCGATTTCTGCACGTTGTGAACGAAACTGCCTTTGAGAAGGTTGTCGTAGCGCTCCCATCGTGCCTTGATGTCAAGCGATATCCGGTCGACCAGCCTGCGGGAGATGAGCATTTCAAGGGTCTCTGGAAAGACACCGTTTGTCTGGACGCCGACGGAAAGGCCCATCTCCTTCACCTTCGCCGCGAGGGTGGCAAGGGCCCCGGCCTGCATTGTCGGCTCGCCGCCTGAAAAGACAACCGCGCTTATCAGGAGCCGTGCATCGTCTATCATCGCCACGATCTCTTCGGTATCCCGGAAGTCTTCGCCGGTGAGGATCCTGGAGTTATGGCAGTAGGTACACCGCACCGGACATCCGCGTAAAAAAACAGTGCATACCGACCGTCCCCTCCAGTCAACCGTGCTCAGCGGAACAAACCCCCCGAAATTAACCTTCAAAAAATCACCGTGTTCATAGTATTGGGCTGGCATTTTATTCAAACTATTGAATCAGCTCATGCTCATACCGGGCACACCCCTGCACCTTCACACCGGGCATAATCCCTGCCGGTTATGCCGGATTTCTGGTAAATTAAGGTTGCGTAAACCCAAAACAACTTTACTTGTTGAGTAAACAAGCAAAATTTAGTCCAGAAATTCTAAAACAATCATTTATCTTGTCTTTCTTCACAGTACGTACCATGAGTCTCATCGAAGATGCCAGGGCCGGTGTGATCACCGGGGAGATGAAAATTGTCGCAAAGGCCGAAGGCGTCACCGAAGATTTTGTCAGGAGAGGTATCGCCGGCGGCCATATCGTCATCCCGGTCTCACCGTACCGCAAAATAAAGATCTGTGGAATCGGAGAAGGGCTCCGGACGAAGGTCAATGCATCGATAGGAACATCGTCTGACATCGTCGACGTTGCAATGGAAGTGGAGAAGGCACGGCAGGCTGAACTCGCCGGTGCCGACACGCTGATGGAACTCTCGACAGGCGGGGACTTTGTCGATATCAGGAAACAGGTCATCGCACACACCACGCTTTCTGTCGGGAGCGTCCCGCTCTACCAGGCCTTTATCGAGGCGGCACGAAAGGACGGCGCAGTGATCCACATGAAGGAGGACGACCTCTTCCGCATCACCGCGGAACAGGCAAAGCTCGGGACCAACTTCATGGCCATCCACACCGGGATCAACTGGGAAACCATAAAGCGGCTGCGGAACCAGGGACGCCACGGCGGACTGGTCTCGAGGGGCGGGGCGTTTATGACCGCGTGGATGCTGCACAACGAGAAGGAGAACCCGCTGTATTCCGAGTTCGACTACCTGCTCGAGATCTTAAAAGAGCACGATGTGACCCTCTCGACCGGGAACGGGATGCGTGCCGGTGCGGTGCACGATGCAACCGACCGTGCCCAGATACAGGAACTTATCATCAACGCGGAGCTTGCCGACAAGGCCCATGCAGAAGGCGTCCAGACGATCGTGGAAGGACCGGGCCATGTACCGATTGATGAGATCCAGACGAATGTTATCCTGCAGAAGCGGGTCACGAACCGGAAGCCGTTCTACATGCTCGGGCCGCTTGTAACCGACATCGCGCCCGGATATGACGACCGCGTCGCTGCAATCGGGGCGTCGCTTTCCTCTGCGTACGGTGCCGATTTTATCTGCTACGTTACCCCGGCGGAACACCTCGCGCTTCCCACCCCTGAAGAGGTCTACGAAGGGGTCATCAGCTCACGGATAGCCGCCCACGTAGGCGACATGATCAAGTTAAAGAAGCGGGACGACGACCTCGAGATGGGACATGCCCGCCGTGACCTCGACTGGGAACGGCAGTTCCAGGTCGCCATGAACCCGGAGCGGGCACGGAAGATCCGCGACGAACGCATGCCGGCCGATACCGATGCCTGCACGATGTGCGGGGATTACTGTGCGCTGAAGATCGTCGGCAGGCACTTTAATTTCTGAAATTTTTTTGATGCCCTGTCCCTGAAACAGGGCGTCCGTTGCCACTCTATCGGGGCATTTCCGCCCTATATTTTATTTTGACCTGTAAAAAAACAGCCGCTGTTTCTTTTCTGTAATGGAAGTATCCGGGACCCTCTGTTAAACGTGGGTAAGGTGTTCTCAGGGGATCTGCACACACCCTTTTTTTGTCACCAGTTATGATTCGCCGGTGTGAAAACTGCAACGAATTATGAGCGGTACTGGTTGTGAGGATCCAACACCGGCGATCCATGACGCCGCTGAATGCGTGGTTATAATGTAACAGACAGCGACTCCCGGTTATCTGTATGGGTTTAATGAAATTTCGTCTTGTTGAATTTCTTACTTCTCACACTGGTCTTTTTTCTCATCTATCATTCCTGCAGCCATGGACTGTTGTGTTGAATTCCTCACTTCTGACACTGATCTTTTTTCTCATCTGTCATTCCTGCACCCCATGGACTGTTGTGTTGGCTGTATACATGATCCCCTGCAATCCGACAGGAATCGTGCCCAATGATTTTACCGAACAGGGTCCGGAGCAACCCTGCCCGGAGAGAATCCTTCGGCGGGGTGGGGCAGGGATGGGTGGAACCCCTCCTGTCAGAAAAATGAATCCGGTATGTCTCTTTGATAGGTGGATGCCAACAGAGCCGGAATTTCTGCAATACATCATGAAATAGTCATCAAAACCACCGCCGTGAGCTGACAGATTATTTCCTCCACTCTTTGGTAATGAACTCCTCTGCTCTCACCAGGTGACAGGGTGGGCGCCCCGGGTCCGAAAGGCGGAGCCTTCCCGATATTTTCAGGGGCGGGGGCGTTCATCGCGTTTGGAAGGGGAGTTGAAAAAGAACACGCCATATTGATGTAACCAGTTACCTTCTTCTCTACACGACAAAATTGAGTTGTTCTCCCGAATAAAAATGACACATGGTGTAATCGGTAATTCAACCGACATTCAAAGAGACAAGTGTCACAAATGACAGCACCAGTGATACCCGATGACGGACGTGATAATCCATTCGGGACCTGTACGAATGAGGCAGAATATGCCCTGGTGCTTTATTCTCTACTACCTGCATTCCATTGCACCAGGTAAAAAAAGTACCGGGATCAGACCTTTATTGCCCCCTTCTCAAAGTATTTCATCGCAGCGGGAGCGTATTTTGTTAATTCCCCGAAGAAGTATGTTCCAAGAGCCGGATCCGATTCCCACACGGTCCTGTTGATCGTCCCGAGCAGCCAGCCCGGAAGCTCAGGTCCTGAGTCAAGGAAGTCTTTGATGACGACGACCGTCTGGTCGACGTCGATCTTCGTTCTCCACCCGTGCGGCATTGAGAAAGCCTCGGTGAAATAGCCGGCTGTGCCGGGGGCATGGATCTTCAGCTGTTCATTGAAATATTTCCCGAGCATCGGGTCGGAATCTGCGATAGCACCACATATCGTACTCGCAAGCCATCCCGGGACTTCGGGGTTCCTGTCAAGGACGTTCTTGATCACGACGATAGTCTCATCCACATCGTAGTTATTTTTCCACCGGTAGGGCATTTTTCTTCCTCCTCACCGGAAAGTGGAATTGTGACCTGATGAATGTTACTGTCGCTGTTTCATTTAATGGTAAAGAGACAGACCGGAAACCAAAACCAAAACCGCCATGATGCCATGAAAAGAGATCCGTGTATGAATACCACCGTTCAGACTGTGCTGCAGGACATTCGTAATCACGCCCCTGATATTGCAGATGATATCGAGGATATGAGCCGGGAGGTACTCGGGGTTGTGCCGCGTATCTTTTCCACCCTCCGTGAACGGCCTGATATGTTTGTCCTTTCCGCCCTCGCTGACTTCTCAATGTGCCGTCCGGCAACACTTGATGCAAAGACCGCCGAGCTCGTCGCGGTTGCATCAGCTGCTTCTGCCGGGGCTGACAACTGCCTTTCAGTCCACATCAGGGCCGCAGTGAACGCAGGTGCGTCGCGGGAAGAGATCCGGGACACGATATTTATTGCGTCGGTCATCGGAAAGTCCCGGATACTTGCAGCGTCGGTAAGGGTACTCGATGAGGTGCTTCCGGTGACAGGGGATACGAAATAATTCTGCTTTTCATGCCATTTATGGAAATGTAATTTCATCAGACCCCTCCGGGATGGTGACTCCACGCCCCCGAAGGGCACCCCTGCAGCAGTTTTCGTGACCGGGCAGTGTCAACTCCCGGTAAACCGGTTTCAGCAGGCGGGAGGGTGAAACCTGACGGGATGAAAAGATCGTATCGCTGCATCAGTACCTGATGCGGGTTACGAATACCGCGGACCCCGATCTCCTCTGCCTGCCTCCCCTCCCACACGGGGAGGTGCAGGGAGGGGAATAACCCCTCCTGCCAGTCCCTGACTGCAATTCCGGTTACACACTTCCACACCTTTGTGACTGGAATCCAAATAATTAAGCCTGAAAAATTGCGCATCATGGAAAGCCGCATTTTTATTCCGGGTGAAATTTCCCACGGGCCTGGCAATAAAAGAGAAAAGTAAACGAAAAAAAACTGCCCGCATAACCTGCCAGTCCAATTCTCACCGTCATCATTCGTCATCCGCGGGCAGAACAACGGATAGTGTAAGAAAAATACTGTAAATATTTCAGAAGCCCTGTACTCTCAGATATAAGCAAAAGGAGAACAGGGCCATGTCAATAATTGACTTTGTGCAAGATTATCTTACCGATCAGGAC
>JBFYKV010000167.1:0-11427 GCA_041305745.1 Methanoregulaceae archaeon
AGAGCCCCTGCCTTTCAGTGAACAGATAATGACGGGTCCGGACCGTGGTGCCGGCAACAAAGATGAGGTGCACGCGGAAACCGGGACAGAATCTGATGATTTTACTGACGATCTCGCACATGCAGAGGTAATTACGGTTCACCGGAATGAACTCGCACCAGTGGACCTGCACTGGCTCGGCCAGATCCTTCTTGGTGAAATTACCGCTCTCCCAGGTGTCGCAGCTGTCTCTCTTTTTCACGAGGATACCCCGATGCTTTCAATTGGCGATTTTGACCTTGAACCACTCATAAAAAATGCCGGGTATATGCTGGAGGCTGCAAAAACGATATCAACCGTGATGGATTCCGGTGAATTCCTGCAGTTGATCCTGCAGGTCCCTGGCGGACATGTCATAATTGCACCGTACTGGGAGGAATATGTCTGTATATTTGCCAGAGAAAATGCAAATCTCGGCCAGATCAGAAAGACATTAAAAGAGATCAACAGGCGCCAGTCCTGAAATATCCTTTAAATCCGAATTTCAAAAACCGCAGCTACAATTCTTCCCTTTTAATCAGGGCCGGGTACTGGCGTTGAATCATGTATCACACTTTCTTTTTTTGTCTCTACGCTGTTTTGTAATCTGTTTATAGAATCCTGGATCTTTGAGGTGGTGACGAATAGTCCCTGAATCGCCGGCAGGGCACCCTTCGGGGGCGGCGAAGTTCAACATTTTTGCGATATGAGTGCAACTTTACAAGGAGAAGAAGAAAAAGGCTCTGTGGGCCCGGCGACATTCATCATTCTGACGGTATGAATGCGGGCAGCCACAACATGCCATGCTCAAATGGGAAAATCGTATCCGCCCTGAACAGAAAAAAGCCATTTTTATAAAACCCTGATGTGAATACAATCCTTACCTTTCGTTTCATGGATATGGATAAAAAAATTACTTTTTTTTCTCCGTTGAGGGGGAAGTCTCCACGCTCTCGCTCAGTGCCATATTCAGAAATGAAATCCCGACAGACCCAACGCTTACCACGGCCTGGATTGCCCGGTCCAGGTCCTTTACAGAAAAATCATTATAAAATGGGTAAATGTATCTTGATATTGTAAAACCGACAATTTGTCCGTCTTCAATAATACGGGAGAATCCTGTCAGGGGGGACGTAAATGCACTGGTAAGATCGTACACGAACTGAACATTTTTCCTGGCATAAAACTCATTCAGTTTCTTTACCTGAGCCCCATCCGGGAGTGTTATCTGGAACGCAACTGCACAGTAACGTGTACCCTTTTTATTTTCAACCATTATGGGGAAATCCCCGAATTTTATCCAGAATCCCCAGAACTCGTCTTCATCAAATTCTTTTACAATCTCCACATTGATGTCTTCGAGATATTGTTTCAATTCGCCCCGGACCTGTTCAGGAGGTTTGACCGGCACAGTAGTACTCATATATTCAGATGAATGTACAAGGGGCTCAATAATTTTTCGCTAATAAAACTTTATTGTAGCATGCATGAACCTCCGGTATGGTATAATTTTTTATAATGGTATCCTGAATGGGTGAGTGGCGGTATTTCAGGTACTTCAGAATATGAACTATCGAGGTACTGCCCGGGTCAGACCCGTTTGAACCC
This sequence comes from Methanoregulaceae archaeon, assembly GCA_041305745.1. Taxonomy (GTDB): domain Archaea; phylum Halobacteriota; class Methanomicrobia; order Methanomicrobiales; family Methanospirillaceae; genus UBA467. The sequence continues at coordinate 1,627 of JBFYKV010000167.1, forward strand.
ATGAACGGTTTCATACAGGTAAAGCCTGTGCCCGATCGAAAAACAGGTAAAATGGAGGTGAATAAATATACTAATATCAGTAAAAGGCCTGGCATTATGTGGAGCAATCATCGTATGCATGATGATACTCCCCGCAGCCGGTGCCAGCTTCAGCATGGATAATGCTGCATATCAAATCCTTTCCGGCGGTGGCCTTACAGTCGGCACGTCTCCCGCGTCCGCATCCTTATTATCAGCCACACAGGGAAATGCACCTTTACTTACACCACGAACAGATACATCAGCACTACTGTTCAGCCAGTTTCCCGATGACCTGACAGGAGATACAATCCCGTCATCGACGCTGAAATCCCCGTCCCTCACAGGAAACTCTGTACAGGGTTCAATATCTGCATGGACGAATTCACATCTGATGCAGGGGAACAGTGACGGCTCCGTTTCAGATATCCAGTATTCCCAGAAGGTTACTGCAAGCGGATCTATCACTAATTTTGTATTCTCTACCTCTTATCTGTCAGGAAACAGGTAACCGGTCAACAGGACCGGGATAATATCCAATATATTTTTTAAAAAAACTCCTGTTGAACGCATGAGAATAATTGTATTGTCATGAATACAGGAGATCTGTAGAATTATCTGCTCTCAAAAATTCCTCGTGCCAGGTAATCAGCAGGAATAGTAAGAGAACGGAAAGAGTTTCAGTTGATCCAGATATCCGAAAAGAATACCATAACTCCATTGAAACATATCACAAATAAATGCTCTTCCCTCTTATGGGATTGCTATAAGAGGGTAAAAGAATTGAATTGTTGAGGCTCCACCCTCCACCCCGATAAGAGAGTTTCCCCGCCCCTGAAACTGCCCGTTTAAGCATATTGCAGCCCCTGATAGTCTTGAGGTCGCATAAATTGACCCGCTTCATGAGGGGGGTTGTCGGGTATATTGTATACGTGGGATATGTCGTCGGGTACGTGGGTCCGGTTTGTCTTCGGGTTCAGGGGTTCCATCGTGTACGACAGGGGCTTATGCTCACCGGGTTCAACAGAAAAACCCTGTTGAACATGAACATAACCAGGTTTTGAAAGACCATAGAAATGGCTTCCCAATGAAACCTGATAATTAATCACCGGTGTAGTCCCGATCGCAGTACCATCTGTCGAAGCAGTTGCACAGGAAGGGACTGAAAATAATGCTCACCCTTGCAGGACCGGGAACCTCTTCCTAAGCTGATGAACATGAGACCATCCCGCACATGACAAGGATGATACTGGCTAAGACGTGAGAATTCTGCATCATTGGTTGCTCATTCCGTTATACCTGATAAATAATGGCACAAGTATTTATGCCATCTGTAGCATGGCCAGGACCAATTTTGTTCCGGATCTGCTTTTATTATTGATTATTCCGGCATTTAGGTACTTTTTGCAGATGAGCAGGAGTTTTCATGAGGTAATATCGTGAGCGAAAAATACCCGCCATATCCATCCCGGTGGCCCTGTACTGATAGTAACCGGTCGTTTATTGCGGGGTCAGCTGCTTACGGGTGCTCGTATCAGAAAAAGTCATCGATCCTTCGCTGGGCCATATCCGCCTTTTCCAGTGTTGATACACGCAGGCCGATCAAACGTACTTTTCGCCCGTCAAGCATTTCGGCAAGTAATATACGGGCAATCGCCCTGAGTGTGGACGGATCTGACGTGGAACGACTAATTGAACGGGACCGGGTATGTGTCAGAAATCCCTGGTACCTGACCTTTATCGTTACCGTTTTCCAGAGCACCCCGTCTTTTTTCAGGCTCTGGCTGATGTCATCGGCAAGTTCGTCGAGGACTGATGCCAGAAAACCGCTGTCTTCCGTGTCCTGTTCAAATGTTGACTCCCTGCTGGCGGATTTGTATCCCTCACGTTCAAGGACTTCGTCATCATCCTCCCCGTGTGCAAGGGAATGCATGTGAAGTCCCCACTTTCCAAATCTCCCGATTAGTACCTGTATATCGGTTCCTGCCAGGTCCCCGATGGTCACGATACCCATAGAACCCAGTTCTGCTCCAGTCTTTTTCCCGATTCCCGGGATTTTTCCGACCGGAAGCGGAAAAAGAAATTGTTCCAGATCTCCGGGGGGCACGACAGTAAGACCGTCCGGTTTCCTGTAATCAGAAGCAATTTTTGCAACGATCTTAGCAGGGGCGATTCCGATCGAGCAGGTCAGCCCTTCTCGTTCCCGGATCTCCCGCTTTATCGAACGAGCCATCTCCGCCGCAGCACCGTAATCTCCTGCTGATGAAATGTCAAGAAACGCCTCATCGATGCTGACCTGCTGGAATTTCTGACTCCGGTCTTTCAGGATCTCCATTATCCTGCGGGATGCAGCGCTGTAAAGGGGAAAAGAGGGCCTGATAAAAGTTGCATCCGGGCAGAGTAAGTATGCTCTTGATATCGGCATTGCTGAGTGTATTCCAAACGCTCTCGCTTCGTATGAACATGTACTTACCACACCCCTCCCCGCTCCACCTTTCGGACCGGCTCCGACTACAACGGGTTTTCCCTTGAGCCCGGGATGCTCCCTTACCTCAACCGATGCATAAAAACTATCCATATCAAGGTGAAGGATTATTCTTTCAATGTTCATACCTGCAACAAATGGTTTGATCTCTTGTATAATAATAAAAACCAGATCTGTATTTTGATCATCCGGTCCTGAAACCTGTTATAATAAGAAGAATTTCAGGTTAAATTTTACAACAGATAATACAGGTTATGTTGACAACCGTGAGAAGATATAAATACTATTATTTTCCTCCTCTCTTCGAGGGTTATCACATGACTGATATTGTTGTATATGAAGCCTCACTTTGCAACGTGAAGTGGGGCGCATTTGTTCTCATCGGCTTCCTGATGCTGATATTCGGATTACTTATGGCATTGTTCCCTGGTATTACTGCAACGGTTGTTGTTATGCTTTTCGGGGTCATTATTCTTATTCTTGCCTTCCTCGCGGTAATTCTTGCACTTCTGCACCCTGCGGGGTCTTCACCGGGTACATTCCTTCTTATCGGGGGAATAATTGCATTTCTGGTTGGTGTTGCCGCAATCCTGTCACCGATCTTTTTCGGTGAGGTGCTGGTAATAATAATCGCCATTGTCCTCTTCATTATCGGACTGATGGACATCGTATTTGCGATTGCAGAAAAAAGTGCACAGCACAGGCTGATGATAGGATTTCTCGGGGTACTCTCAATTATCTTTGCACTCCTGCTGATGGGATTACCCCTTCTCGGCGGAATCATCATTTTCGGGTACCTCATTGCCATCTATTTTATTATTTACGGCGTAATCTCCATTATTGCCGGGTATGCCATTCGTGGCCTGCTTAAAGAGTCCTGTGCTTCCTGAAAAAAATATTCCCTTTTTACGGGAGGAATTCTTCCGGAATAATAAGCACCCGGATCTTTCACTCATGACGGGACAGGATATCCGGATGTGTAAGAGTGGGGAAATCTAAAAAAAAACTCTTCTCTATTCCGTGTGGCCAGTATATTCCCATTTAAGCATAATATATGAGAGCAATTGCCACTACATCACCGGCAAGGTGAACTTCGCCGCCACCGAAAATGCCGCGAAGGCTCCGCCTTTTGAATCCGGGGCAATAATTGCGGCCGGCAACAAAAATTACGACTAAAAAAATGCATAATGGCATAATGCTTATCTGATTAACGGTGGTGATTCAAGTGACTATTTCCCACCACCTCAAAGATTCAAGGTACTATAACCCCATACAAAACACCGAAGAGGCTAAAAAATATTTAAGTGAAAACGGCTCTTTTATTCGAATTTCATTGTTTTTTCGCTCTTTGGGATCTCAAGCTGTGCCAGTTTCTGTTCAAGCAGCCTGATATCTGATTTAAGCTTCAGATTTTCCATCATGACCTTGTTTAACGTAATGGCAAGTCCGGCGTTTTCATTGCCGATAACTTCAAGTTTCTTCTCAAGCCCCTCAACGTATCTTTTTATCTCATCGGCATCCATAATTGTAACCCGTTTTACTGGTATCGACTGGTCTCCGGTTCTCCAGAGTATATTATTAAATGAAATACAGGTTTGAGGTAGCAAAAAATGTTTTTATCTGTGTCGGATATAACCGGATGCCCTGTTCCAGGACGGCCGGGAAAATGATTCCCTCTCTCTTTTCCATCTGAGTATCAGGCCACCCCGTCGTTCCTGATACCAGACATTCTTTTTTGAGATCCCCTCATCACCCACCGGTAATTTTCTGGTTTTGATGCGGGGCACCAGGTACACTGGTTAAGAAAAAGATTAATTTTTAACAACAATAGTGGTTACCTGGCTGTGCGTTACAACGAAGGTGCTCACACTTCCAAGAAGGGCCCGTTTCAATCCGCTTTTCCCATGCGAACCGACAACTATCAGGTCTGCCCCGATTTTTCCGGCGTATTTAATGATTTCATCTCCGGGATGGCCGATTTTTGTTTTTACTTCCACTGTGGAGCCAGCAGATTTTATTGTATCCCCGATTTCTTCAAGAATTTCCTTTGCCTCCGATAGGAGAGCCTCTTTTACATGCTGGTAGGTCTGGCTTCTTTTCTGGCAGTAGTTTGCCATTACCTTGTTTTCATACAGCCCTGCATGGACGACATGGATAACAAAAAGTTCTCCCCCTCTCATTTTTGTTTCATTCATTGCAAATTTAAGGGCATTTGTTCCGCATTCAGAACCGTCGGTTGCCACAAGGATTTTCTCCCCCATCTGTTAGTCCCTCCTCATTCTCAGCTGACTGAATTTTTCTGCAGAATGTATATAATCACTCTGGTGAGATACAGGGCATTTCATCCCCGTTTTTTCCGGAGATCAATTCATTGCAGGAAAGAAGAAATGAATGCAGCCTCATACTGACGGCTGTTGCTGGGTAATACAGTGAATTGTTCCAAGGCCGTGAACCATCGCCGAGCAGTCAATTCCGGTGACTTTTCTTCCCGGAAAGAGTCCCTGAAGGATACCGCATGCAACAGAATCATTCGCATGGCCAAAGACAGGGACGAGCACCACGCTGTTTCCGATAAAGAAATTCGTATAACTCGCAGGCAACCGCTCATTATTTCCCACCCTTCCCGGCATCGGAATTGTAATGACGTTCAAAGGTTTTCCGTCCTGGTCCTTCGATTCGCTCAGGATCCTGTAATTTTCCTGCAGTAGTTCATAATTTTCGTCATCCTGGTTCTCTTCAATGGCACAGACTACCGTATGCTCGTCCACAAAACGGGCGATATCATCGATATGGCCATCGGTATCGTCACCGGTAATCCCCTCCTTCAGCCAGATAACGTTTGTTACACCAAGGTATTCCTTCAGGTACTCCTCAATTTCAGTTTTTGAAAGTGCAGGATTCCTGTTTTTATTCAGCAGGCACTGTTCCGTGGTAAGGACCGTCCCTTTTCCATTGACATCGACGGACCCCCCCTCGAGAACTATCCCGGGTAAAAACAGCCTGTTATTTTTTTGTATTTTAGTTATAAACCCTGGAATTGCCGTGTCAGGTAACAGGTTGTCATATTTTTCACCCCATGCGTTGAAGACCCAGTGAACCATACCCCTTTTGTGGGCAGTCCTGTTTACAACATAGGTCGGGCCATAATCGCGGAACCAGACATCTGCATAATCAGTAATGAATAGTTTTACACGGGTGAGATCCACGCCTGACGATTCAAGTCGTTCCAGGACATCCCCGTACATCTCCATGTCCCTGACGATCAGGTTCACCGGCTCGTCACGGTGAAGCGCTGCTATCATGCGGCAGTATGATTCTTCAACTTTTTTTAAGTCAGGGAACGTGTCCTCGTCATACGGCCATGCCAGCCACACGGCATCATGAGGGTCCCATTCCGCAGGCATCCGGTACCCGAGTTTCCGCGGGGTATCCACACGATTACAGGCAGGGGGACGGTAGCCGGCCATGAATGCAGGCATTAATGGTCCGGTCAGGCTCGCGTAGGTATCGGGCCGCCTGTTGCGCAAGAACCCCCAGCCCTCCCTGACCTCCCGGTTTTTTGAAAAATCAACATCGATGACAAGGACCCCATCCTCTTCCCCGCACTGTCCGAGGATGTTCCCAAATGAATCGCAGACAAACGAGCTTCCCCAGAACTGCAGGCCTCCTTCAGCCCCTGACCGGTTCACCGCCGCAATACAGACACTATTGGCAATGGCATGGCTCATCTGTATCGTCTCCCAGGCGGTCCGCCAGTCACCCTCCGATGGGTCCTCCATTCCCCTGATACGCCCGATGGCAGTAGGATAAAAAATAATATCCGCACCTTCAAGGGCAACTGCCCTTGCAGCTTCGGGAAACCACTGGTCATAGCAGATCAGGACCCCGATACGGCCGTACGTTGTCTCATATACCCGGTAGGAGTTGCCGGGGCAGAAGTAATTTTTCTCGTAAAAAATCGGGTCATACGGCACATGCACCTTACGGTACACCTGTAATAGTTCCCCGTCTGAATCGATCACTACCGCGGAATTGTAATAACACCCATCGGCTCCTTTCTCAAAGAGGGGCACGATAATAACGACGTGATGCTCCCTCGCAATCCGTGAGAAGACCTCAGTCGATTCTCCCGGGATCTCCTCTGCATAACGGGCTGCATCGACCGATTCTGCCTGCGGGAAATAGGGTGACCGGAATAACTCCTGCAGGCAGATAATCCGGGCACCTTTCCGGATTGCATCCATAACAGCCTCCCTCGTGTACCGGAGGTTTTCGGACAGGTCATCTGACACCGAGGTCTGGACCAGCCCGATGGTGACGGTGCGATCTTCCATGGTACTTTTATGGTATGCCGGTGAGGTTATTTTATTCCATCCGTAAGCGATGTCAGTTCCTGAAAACATCTCCAGTATTTTCCGAGTACCATTGACAGGTCGCGGGTGGTTTCTATGACCTGCGGGTGAGCAGATGGATCAAAAGCCCGTGAAAGGAGTGTTTCATATGCCCGCGGCTCGCGTATACCGGTCAGGTCCATGCCGGCCATTGCAGCAATAACGCCGAGGTTCGTGTAGGGAAGACCTGCTTCAACACTATATCCCCCTTCGAGGACTGCAGCGAGTCTTCCCCCACAGAGATCCTTTGACAGGTTCACCGCTCTTTGCATCATATCAGCATAGCCCCGTGCAGTCAGCGCAAGACCGGTAAGCGGATCGGTGAAGTGATTGTCCTGCCCTGCAGAAACTGCGATGAAATCAGGTTGGAATTCATGAGCGAGCGGCTCGATCACTTCGGAAAAGAGGTAGCGGTAACTTTCATCCGTGGTCCCTGCCGGTACTGGCATATTTACCGTATATCCCTCCCCTGCACTGGCTCCGGTTTCATAAATATATCCCGAGCCCGGGTAGAACGGGCTCTGGTGGATCGACGAGAAGAGGACCGAATTGTCATCATAAAATATCTCCTGCGTTCCGTCGCCGTGATGGGCGTCCCAGTCAAGAATCATGACTTTTTTATACCCTTTTTCCTGGACCCGGCGCACCATTATTGCCATGTTGTTCAGGTAACAGAACCCTGCTCCCATGCCCGTACGTGCATGGTGACCGGGCGGCCTGACAAGGGCAAATGCATTTTCCACCGAACCGCTGCATACGGCATCCGCCGCTGCGATTGCACCGCCCGCGGCAAGGCGTGCTGAATCGTACAGCCCCGGGGGTATGTTTGTATCGAAGTCAATATACCCGCCCGTCCGGCTCATGGTGCGTAAGAAGGTGAGATACTCTTCTGAATGAACTGCACGAATATCAGCCTCATTTGCCGGAGCCGGGGTAATCCGGATAATTCCGGGGTCATCCCAGATCCCTTCCTCATCGAGCTGGTCAAGAGTATAACTAAGTCGCTCCTTTCGTTCAGGATGGGAGGGATGCTGTTCATGGGAAAGATATGCCGGGTGATACACGATTCCCGTGGTCATAGGACCCCCGCCGTTATTCCCGGTGCGACCTGCATGACGATATCCGCGATCGTTTCATTCCTGTAACCCCTCCGGACGACGTCGTACGAGTTGAAATAGACCAGGCTGATCTCTTTGAGGTCTTCCTGGTCTGCTCCGGCACCGGTGGCCATTTCCCTTAATTTTTCCCTGCAGGCCGCGATGAGGTCATCATCGTCGTTCCAGGCCGGGAGTGGCACCAGCTCCCCGTTTATGACTGCCCGTCTCCTCCCGGTGTCAAAATGTCCCCATAATGTCATGCTCACCCGTGAAACCGCCACCCCTACCGCATTGGCGCTTTCACAGTATTCCGGCAGGATTGCGGGGACTCCCGTTTTCCGGGAGAGCAGGGGGATGAGCCATCGGGCGAGGTAGCCGGCACCGACGATTTTCTGCGGTTTATACGTCATTACTGCCTCCGAAAGAATGGACATGTAGTACCGGACAGCCTCACGGGCGATATCCGGGTCCATCGCGAGCGACCGGGCACTATCCCCGATTGAGTGCCCGCAGCAGTTGAGTGCATCAGTCAGCGCCGGTTCGGGCCCTCCGAATGCGAGTGCGTTTCCAACCCGGGTGGGTTCGAGCCGCCCGCCAATGTACGAATCCCCCCCGTAGGAAAGGGATTGTGCGGCGACACTCTCGATAAGGGTATTCCTGTCGTTCATACGGACTCTTATCCTGACCGGTTTTCCGTCACGGATTGGGACCAGGTCGGTGGTCGTCCCCCCGATATCCACGACGAGGCAGTCTTTTTCGCGGGAGAGGTAATACGCACCGAGTGCCACTGCCGCCGAACTTGAATTATAGAGCAGGCCCGGGTTCCGGTGCGCTATGCCGGGGGGGACAAGGCCCCCGTCACCCTTGAAATAGTAAAAATCAGGTGTATGTTCCCGTATCATCCCGCTGATACCCAGTACCGTCGCCTTCATGCAGGCATTGAGCTCTGTCGTGGCTATCCGTGCAGGAAAATTCAGTTGCCCGAGCACATGAGAGACTGCGATCTTATCCTCCGGATAGTACTCGCGGGCAATTTCTGCGATTGCATTTTCTATCCCGGGATTTCTTACCGAAAACTTGGCAGATATCGAAAGCACATCTGCAGGATTACCTTCAAGAACCTGCCTGACCTCTTCAGGGTCCAGGGCCTCCACGAGGTCCCCGCGGTGGTTTATCGCACCTGAAATGCCACCGGGGTAAAACAGACCCGGACCGGGTATGATGATGCTCTGCACTTTAAGCGGACTGCCTGATATGACCCGGTTGAGCGGCTGCGAGGTGCTGACGGCAAGGCGGCCCTTCGCCGGGACGCTTTTAAGTGCCGCTACAAATCCACGTTCATTTGGCACTTTGACACAAAAAATATCGTCCGAGATACATGCCACGTCTGTATTTGTCCCGCCGATATCCATGCCGGTTAACATCAGTGATCACGCCTGCGGTACTTCATTATCTATCTTTTCTATATCCTCCTGCATGGAGAACCTTTCTCTCAGGGAGAAAAACGCAATACAACCTGACGGGTGAGCATTTCTCTGACAAAAACTGGTTTTACAGAGGACTTTTTTTACTTCAGGCCTTTTCAGGACGGGCTGGATCACATGCCCTTTAAGTATAAAAAACCTGAAATATCTCTCTAATTTTTATCACGCCCGTATGAAAATACGTTTTCTTCAAATACCATGAATTAGTCACCGAACCGCCGCCGGGACGCCCTTCGGGGGCGGCGGCGTGTATCTCATTTCTTCACGTCGAATTATTTTTGCGAGAATTTTATCGGATGCAAAAAAAAAGAAAATCACGGTTTACT
>JBFYKV010000168.1:0-25399 GCA_041305745.1 Methanoregulaceae archaeon
ATGAAATGGAAGAGTTTCAGAGGGATCATTTTCAACGATAGGGGTTGATCCCTTTATGAATATAAAACAATCTCACCGCCCTTCCACCCCGGGCGACCCCGCCCCCTCCCATGCATAGAAGGGGTCCCGTGTCACCACCGGCCGTGACTCAAGCATCCGCATCGCCTTCCGAAGCTTCGCCTTCAGCCGCATATTCTCGGCTTCCAGCTTCCGTACCCTTTGGTGCAGCGGTTCAGCACCGCCCGCCCCGCAGAGACTCGCGATGTAATGACGGAGAAACCGGTCTGCCCGGTTCTGCTGGCGCGGAATCCAGATTATCTCCACGGAGAGGGACTTTGTCCGGATCAGTTCCTGAACCTCGGCGCTTTTCCTGATGAACGAGTGCTGCTTCGGCCGGTGCGAAAGGGTCAGGTTCAGGACCACGACCTGGCTGTCGGTCTTTATCCGGGCATGAGCGTAATCCGGGAGGTTGGCGAGTGCGAGGATGACGGCATTGAACTCGGCCTCGTTGTTTGATGCACCCCGCTCGTATGAAAAAAACACCTCTTCGCCCGGGAACAGGGCCACTGAATGGCCATCGCCGCTCCCGTCTACCAGTATCTCAATCCTGTTATCCATTGCTTTCCGCTCCGGTGAAAAAAATACAGTGAAAAATCGGGTGAAAAAGATTGTCTGGTTTATACAGGGATTTTATGAATTTTTTTTGAAAAAGAGAGAGGAGGGGGTGATAAGGGCAACCTGCATATTTCGTCCGGTTGGGATTTCTATCCCCTTTCAACAGGACATCTCCCCGTTCCTCCTCGTATACATGAGAATCGCGATCCTGTAAGATAAAGGTTTCGAACGACCGGACCACTTTTTATTTGAACGTTACGGAAATCCTCAATCTATGTTAGTGCAGATACGAATTCTGGCGGTCTTTTCGGTTGTCATGGTGATGCGTATCCCAGGTGTATCGGCATGGGATGACTGTCCGCGTGGCCTGGTCAATGACCCGTACCCGGGAGAATGCTCCCGTTACACAGATACCAACAATGATGGCATCTGCGATCATTCGCAACCGGAACCCATTGCAACCATGACCGGTTCTCCTGCATCCCCGGAACGGACTGTCCCTGCAGCAGAAACAACGACGGTCCCGGTCGCCACACGAAAGGCACCAATCGCCCCGTTCCCGGCGGTCCTCCTGACCGTGGGTGCAGGGTTGTATCTGTTCTGGAAGGAGAATAAAAAAATAGTTCCTGGTTTGTGACAGGAAGCACTACCGCACGATCTTTGTTATCGGGATCTCGAGGATGTCCTCTGCCCCGGCAGCCTTTAAGTTCGGGATGATGGTGTTGACCTCCCCTTTATGCACGACCGTCTGGATGCTGTAGTAGTCGATACCATGCAGCCTCGAAACGGTCGGTTTTTTCAGCGCCGGAAGCGATGCGATCACCTGCTCGATTGTATCTCCCGGGACGTTCATCGTCAGGAGCACCTGGTGGCGTGCCTCGATCACCCCGAGGAGCAGCGTAACAATCTCTTCTATTGCCTTTCTCTTTCCCGTGTCCTCGAAACTCTCCCGGTTTGCGATGATGACGGTGTGGGACTCCATGATCTGTCCGATGATCTTTAAGCCGTTCTTCCGGAGCGTCGTGCCGGTCTCGGTAAGGTCGACGACGACATCCATCAGGTCCGGGACCTTTGCTTCGGATGCCCCGTAACTGTGGAAGAGCTGCACGGGAATTCCGAGCCTCCCGAAGAACTCGCGGGTCAGTTCCGGATATTCGGTGGTAACCCTGCTGTTCGGTCGTATCTGGTCGACGCGGGAGATATCCTCGTTCTGGTGCACGGCGATCACGATCTTCACGTTGCCCTCGCCGGTCTTGCTGTACGAGAGATTCGCCACCTCACGGACACGTGCACCGGTCTCCTTCACCCAGTCGAGCCCCGAGATGCCCATGTCGAAATACCCCATCTCAACGTATTTCGGGATCTCCTGCGGCCGGAGTATCTTGATCTTCCCGATGCGTGCATCCGAGATCCTCGGGCTGTAATCCCTGTCCGTGCGCCTGACTTCGAGGTCTGCTTCCCTGAAGAGCTGGAGTGTCTGTGCTTCGAGACTCCCCTTCGGGAGTGCGAGACTAATCATAAAGAGAAGATTGACGTTGAAATCTGAAAAATGTGAGGGTTTTATGCGGGGACAAACGGACACGGATCAGGGGTTGCGGCACTCACCCCTTCGCCGGTACCCTTCAGGACCTCTTTGCAATCACCTCGATCTCAACGACCGCTCCTTTCGGCAGTCCTTTCACAAAAACTGTCGCCCGTGCAGGGTATCCGCCCTCAAAATAGTGGCCATATATCTCGTTGACACGGACCCAGTCAGATTCATTCGTCAGATAAATCCGTGACTGGATGACATCCGGAAACGAGAGGTCCGCCTCGCGGAGGACTGCACCGATATTTTCCATCACCTGTACTGTCTGCCCGTCAATAGTGGCCGGAATAATGCCGGTCGCAGGGTCAATGCCGATCTGCCCCGAGATGAAGACCAACTCCCCTGAACTCACGGCCTGACTATATGGTCCGATCGGAACAGGAGCCCGGGCGGTAAAAATCACCTGTTTTTGCGGATGGAGGTCAGATGAAAATGCAATGGAGAAGAGTGCATATCCAAGAACGATACCGCATAGTAATACAACAACCAGAAGCAGGAGTGTCTTTTTTTCGGCCATTCTTCCCACACACTCACTCTGGACTGTATTTTATAAAAAAAGATTGGATTGAGAGAGACAGACGTGCGTCCTCCCGCAGGAAAAAGGATTGGACTTCAGATCATTCCCATGACCTGCTCTTCAGCCCCCGTATCATCGGCATAATCCGGATGGATCTCCTCGCGGGAAATGAATGCAAGCACGAGTATTAGGATGCCAACAAGAAACGTCACAACGAACGTCAGGTCAAATCCGGCAGTCAGGACCCCGGGTTTTATATTTGCCGGAGCCGTTTTGGTTACCCTGTGGTGCCCGGCTATCGGGAGCGACGTGAGGACCCGCCTGGTAATGATGCGTTCGTAATACTACAATCTTTGAAATTATGCAGGATGAGGTTACGCCACCCTGCCGACAGGGAGGAAAAAAGGACAGGAGTTTATTCGAGACGGTGGACCGCGAGACCACTCAATAACTTCGGCTCGAACCACGTCGATTTTGGCGGCATTATCCCGCCGGCGTCGGCGATATCAAGGACGCTTTCAACTTTTACTGGCTGCATCGAAAATGCGACCATGAAGTCTCCGCGGTCGACCATCTCCTCGAGGTCAGAGACCGGGCGTGCACCGCCGAGATACTGGAGCCGTACATCAGCACGGGGATCGGTTATCCCGAGGATCTTTTCGAGGATCTCTTTCTGGAGCACCGAGACATCGAGTGATTCGATGGTGTCATGTGACCTGTCAACCGGTGCAGAGCACTCGTACCACACACCTCCCAGGTACATGTGGACGACATGCGACGGAGGAACAGCCGGCGTATGCGGGGGAATGTGGTACCCTCCGTTGTCGACGGGGCCATACGGTGTAATGGTAAAAAATGCAGACATCGCGTCCATGAATTCCCGCGGTGACATGCCCCCAAGGTCGGTGATAAGCCTGCTGTACCCGTGGATCCTGACCCGTTTATGGGCAAACAGGACCCCCATGAAATGGGTAGCTTCTTCTGTCAGCGTCCCTGCCTTTCGTCTCTTCTCTGCGACGTTAACGGCGGATTTAGCCCGGTGGTGGCCGTCTGCGATATAGAGGCGCCCGACCGGGGAAAACAGGCTCTCCAGCTGTGCCAGATCCGATGCGTCCCTGATATAATACACCTGGTGGATTTCTCCGTTGTCCCATGCCACTTCTGCGTCGGGTGCGCCAGCCTTCCTGACAAGAGATTCTATACACGAAAAGATCGACCCGGAATCGCGGTACAGGAGGACTACCGGCCCGGTATTGGCATTGACCGCGTCGATATGGCGGGTGCGGTCCTCCTCCTTGTCGTACCGCGTCAGTTCATGTCTCCGTATGACATTCGTCTCGTAATCCCGGACATCCATGCAGCAGCAGAGACCGAGGTAGGTGTCGGGACCGGCAACGACCCGGTAAATATACATCCCTGGCAGTTCGTCCTGCTTCATGAGGCCGTCGGCGATGAGTGCATCGAACTTCTCGCGGGAAAGCCGGTAAACCCGGTCGTCGTTCGGCGGGAGTCCGGGGAGGAGGGCATCAGACCTGCTGATACAAAGAAAACTCATACTGTTTTTGCTGATGCATTCCTGTGCCTCATCAGTGGTCACCACATCATAGGGGACCGCAGCAATCCGCGAGGCGACCTTTTTTTCCGGCCTGACGGCCGCAAAACGATAAATCTTCACCATAAATTCCGGGCTCTCTCTGTACACATTTTCCGTGACAGTATATTATAGCAGTGACAACCACCTAAGTCAGGAGTTTATGGTCGAACAGGTCACCATCAGGCGTGCCCGCCCTGCAGACATCGCCCGTATCGTCGGGATCGAGGTGGAATCGTTTCCTGACCCGTGGGATTACCCCGTTTTTGAAGAGACCCTCTCGGGTTTTCCAACCACCTTTTTTGTAGCGGTCAGCGCGGGAGAGGTGGTGGGTTTCATTGCCGGGGGCCTCGAGAACACGGGCGAGGAGATCTACGGCCATATATGCAACCTCGCGGTGACCGGCGCATACAGGAAGCACGGCGTCGGCCGGATGCTGGTCAGGCGCGAGGAGCAGCAGTTCGCACTTCACCTGGCGACCGGCGTGCAGCTCGAGGTCAGGGTCTCAAACAGGAAGGCACAATCATTTTACCGGAGCCTCGGGTACCAGGAGGCCCTGCGTATCGATCAGTACTATGCAAACGGCGAGGACGCGATTGTCATGATGAAATGGTTCAGGTTCTAGGTAAACCCGGGAATGTCCGGCCGGTCCCTGTTCAGAACCGTTGGTGATAACTGACTGAAATACAGGGCAGCCAAAAACCTGTTTTAACGTCATGGAAAATTGGCTGGCATGTAAAGTCACTTTTGCCGCACTCCTCATCATGACACTCCCGGGGCTGATGCCCCGCCGGTGTGGCCCCCCATAATGCGATAGTGACCGTACATAGTTCTTTTTTTAAAATATTGCAAAATCCCAATCAACCCTGCCTGCAGGTATCTCAAAGCGGGGCGGGGCAGGGAGGGGTGAGAACCCCTCCTGTCAGAAAAAAACCAAACAGGTTTTATCAAAATGAGGATTTCACCAAAGTCGAAAAATTGTTCCGGAATGGTTTTATTACCGGCCAAGCTGCTGGTGTGCCCGTGCCAGGTGCTGGGCCCCGAGTGCCCCGAGAAGTGAGAGTTCGCCCGCGAGCACCCCGGCGGCGATAATTTCGGCAAATTTTTTTGCATGGGTCCCGGGGGGCGTGCCGCTCCCGGCGACGCCGAGGAGCGAGAGGCATTCGGCCTGCGTGTCCACGCCGGTACCACCGCCGACAGTGCCCACAGGGAGGTCAGGGATGGTCACTGCCACGTACACCCCGTCACCGGCAGCATCGACGGTGGTCATCGCCGTGCTCCCCTCCACCACATGTGCGGGGTCCTGGCCGCACGCGATGAACATGGCGGCGATGACATTTGCCGCGTGTGCATTGAACCCGAGCGATCCTGCCCGTGCCGACCCTACCAGGTTTTTACGGGTGTTGACCTCGATAAGCGTCGGAGCGTTCGTCTTTAAGACGTCCCTTATGAGTTCAGGTGCAAGATAGACCCCTGCGACGACACTCTTCCCGCGTCCCCGGACCGTGTTTATCGCGGCGGGTTTCTTGTCGGTGCACAGGTTCCCGGAGAGCGCTATTAAGCGTGCACCGGTCGCCTCTGCGATCAGGTCCGATACCTTTGCGCTCGCGATGGTGACCATGTTCATCCCCATCGCGTCCTTGGTATCGAACTCAAGCCGCACAAAGACGCTCGTGCCGGCGATCGTGGTCACAACGTCGGTCAGCTTCCCGTGTGATGTGGTACTCTCTGCCGTTTCGGCAATGAGCGGCCGGTGGCTCTCCACCCAGTCCGCGATCTCCTTTGCATGCGGGACACTCCGTGCAGCAAAGACCGGTGCCCGTGTCATCCCGTCATGCACGATCCGCACCTCCGCACCTCCTGCATGAGATATTGCACTGCATCCCCTGTTCACCGACGCGACAAGCGCACCTTCGGTGGTGGCGAGGGGCAGGTAAAACTCGCCTTTCGCGTATTCCCCGTTCACGAGGAGCGGCCCGGCAACCCCGAGCGGGACCTGCACCGCCCCGATCATGTTCTCGCAGTTCTTTTTAACCACCCGCTCCGTGGAGATCGTGTAAGAGCCGACACGATCGAGTTTTGTGCCGGTCTTCTCTTCGATAAATGCCCGCCTGACCCGCACCGCCTCATCGGAAGGGAGCTCCTGCTCGAGTGCATAGAGCTTCAGAGATCCGGATCTCAGCCGCTCGAGGTACTTGTCCATGAGAACATATTGGTGCGGATGCCAATTACCCTATCCGTCCGACAGGGCATGTGCCCACATTCACTGGATATGCCAGCCCATCTTATCCTGATTCCGATCGGGATATTGAAGATCCGGATGGAAATACGCTCGTAAACTATGATGATGCGGTCCTGATCAGTGCCCTGATCGGTTCCGTGTGGTCTGGAACCGTGGATGAAATGGCAGGCATGGTAATCCCTGTCATTCTGATACTGACAGCCGCTGCTGTCATTCCCGCCTCAACCGGGGTTGGAATCGGGATAGTGGCGAAAAGGGCAGTGTCTGGAGATTGAAGATATTTCGATCCATGAAAGACCGGTCCCCGGCTCCCTGGGAAGACGAGTGACAGAAACAGATTTTTTCTCAAAGACGAGATTCACTAGCACAGACCGGGTGAAGAGCGACTGATGGAACAGGAGAATGTAGGCCAGTGGGGAATCAGGGTCCCGAGTAAAGATGCAGAGGAGACCAGGAGAACGCTCCTCCGTGAGGGAGTCCTCGACAGGGCACTCAAACCACGTAAGGAAGGGGACTGCATCATCTTTCCGGTCACCGGAAAGAGAGGCGATGCTGCGATGGAGACCTTCGAGAGCCACCCTGACCGCGAGGATCTCCCACGCCACGAACTCATCGGGGGGATTGCGGTCATGCAGGAGAAGGATGTGCCGGCGGCAGAACGGCTGCTCCATTCGCGGCCTTCTCTTCATACCGTCCTCTACCCGGTCAGCGACGTCGAGGGGGAGTTCCGGACCCGCCGGTTCGAAGTCCTTGCAGGGGTCCCTGAGACCCGCACGGTATATATCGAATACGGCCACCGTTTTGTCATAGACCTCTCTGCGGCGTATTTTTCCGCACGGTTGTCGACCGAACGGCAGAGGATTTTTGATCAGGTACAGGAGGGTGAGACGGTCCTTGACATGTTCGCCGGCGTCGGACCGTTTGCCATCACGGTCGCAAAAAAGGCAGGGCTTGTCGTCGCCGCCGATATCAATTCCGGGGCGGTGGAACTGATGCTCGAGAACCTCGCCCTGAACCGGGTGAAAAATGTCCTCCCCGTCCTCTCCGACGCAGGGCATCTCGGGCGGCTGTTCCCCTGGAAATTTGACCGTATAATTATGAACTTTCCAACCGGGGCATGGAATTTCTTACCCGGTGCGGTGTCGCTCTGCAGGGCGGGCGGGACCATCCATTGTTACGCGCTGCAGTCAGGCGAGGGGGAACTGCTGCCACGGATCAGGGACCTCCCCGGCGTTACCGAGGTAAACGAGCACTATGTCCGTTCCTATTCGCCCGGGCGCTGGCACGCGGTATACGATATCGTCCTTTAGATATACCCCGGTGACCCGGGTTTCCTGACCATGGGGATTCATTGCCGTGCAGGTCTGACCGAATGTTCTCGGTTGCTACCGAAATAAAAAAGAAGGGCTCTTCGCTACAATGGGTTAGTGAAATATTCTTTTTCAATGATATCTGGTGGTTGTTGCCCCCTCTCCGACACGATGAACCCCGCCGCCCCCGAAGGGCGCACCGGCGGCGATTCGGTGACGACTCCCGGCCAATCAATAATTTGAATATCTGAAAATCCATAAAACAGCGAAGAGTAAAAAATTCGATATTACTGCATTACTAATGTCACCGGGCTCTCCTTTTTTTTAAACGGAAATATCACGTATAATGCAGGGCCGTGAAGAATCCTAAAAAGAAAATCAGGATCTTATCGGAAAAATATCAGATTCAATCCTCCAGTTTTTTAAATACTCCATGCTTGACCTTGAAGATCTTACACTCCGGGCATCTCCACCGGTCAGCGAGATCTTCAAACGGTGTTCCGGGAGGTATGTTCTGGGTGGGATCACCCTTTTCCGGATCGTAAATATAGTGACATTCAAGACAGACGTACCGGCACTGCTTCGTTTCAGCCATAATTGTCATCCACGGGTATGCCGTTCCGTGCTGATAAATGTACCAATCGTGGAATCCAGCAGCCTGGTGCCCGGGCGTGCAGGAGATAGAAAATGAATACCCAGCAGCTTCACACGACGGGTCCGGGGCCAGCGGAACGGGATGGAGCCGGGATCGCAGAACTGCCGGATTTTTTAATGCGGCTCTTCATTTATCCCTGGCGGAAAGGACGTCGTGGTGTACTGCAGTGAACAGTCTGAAAATAAAAAGAGAAAATTACCGGCAGAAATGATTATTCAGCCGGCACGTACTTGGTCCCGTAGTGGATAACCCCGCTCTCCCCGTCTGCGGCGATGCGCCTGAATACCGGTGTCACCTTCATCCCGATGAACACCTCTTCCGGTTCGCAGACAATCTGGCCGGTGATCCGCGGCCCTTCGTCGAGCTGGACGATGGCCAGCACGTAGGGGGTCATCTGTTCAAACTGCTCACTTGCCGTCCGTATTACGGTATGGGTAACAACGGTGCCGTGGCCCCTGAATTTATAGTCGACAATGTTGCCTGCCCGGCGGCAGTCAGGACAAAACGTCCTCGGCGGGAAGAAATACCTCCCGCACGTGGTGCATTGTGTCCCGATAAGGTTATACCGCTGGGGTATCTTTCTCCAGAACCGTGCGACCGACATAATTACACCCCCAGGATATGAACGGCAACCGTTGCACCGGTACCGCCGACGTTGTGGGTCATGCCGATCTTTGCACCGCTGACCTGCCGCTTTCCGGCCTCGCCACGGAGCTGCTGCACCACTTCGTATACCTGCTTGATACCTGTCGCACCGACCGGGTGTCCGCAGGCCTTCAGTCCGCCACTCGTGTTTACCGGTATCGCCCCGTGAAGGGATGTCACACCGTCTTCGGTCAGCTTCCCGGCCTCTCCCTTTTTGCAGAACCCGAGGTCCTCGATCGCACAGATCTCTGCAATGGTGAAGCAGTCATGGACCTCTACGAGATCGATATCCTTCGGCGTCAGCCCGGCCATCGAGAACGCCCTCTTCCCGGCCGCCACGCTGGCGTCCAGCGTCGGGATGTCGCGCCGGTCATGCAGCGTGATGGTATCGCTTGCCTGTGCACTTGCGAGCACCCGTATCGGGGTGTCGGTAAATTCCCGCGCCCGTTCGAGCGGTGCCAGGATAACGGCTGCCGCCCCGTCGGTAATCGGTGAGCAGTCAAAGAGCCGCAGCGGGTCTGCGACCAGCGATGATTTCAGCACGGTATCGATAGTGATCTCCTGCTGGAACTGTGCAATCGGGTTTCGTGCACCGTTGTAGTGGTTCTTGACCGCGACCTGGGCCAGCTGCTCGCGGGTCAGGGGGTAGCGGTGCATGTACTCTGTCGCAAGCATTGCGTACAGGCCCGGGAACGTGGCACCGACAAACCCTTCCCATTCACGGTCTGCGGCACCGGCGAGGGTATCCACGCTCGCACCGGTTGCAACGTCGGTCATCTTCTCGACCCCGGCTGCAACGACGATATCCTCCATGCCGCTCGCGACAGCGATGACGGCCTGGCGGAACGCAAGACCCCCCGAAGAACATGCGGCCTCAACCCGTGTTGACGGGATATGATGTGATGCAAGCCCTGCGTAGTCGGCGATGAGCGCCCCGATATGTTCCTGCTCGACAAACCGCCCGGCACTCATGTTACCGACGTACATCGCGTCGATCTGCTCTCCTGCCACCTGTGCATCATCGAGAGCAAGGGCTCCTGCCTCGATAAAGAGGTGCCGGAACGAGGTCTCCCACTTTTCGCCGAACGGGGTGCACCCGACTCCTATTACTGCCACGTCTCTCATTTTTGCATCACTATTTTTCCCTTGTGTCTGGCGTATGTTGCATAATCGACCCATTTCGGACTGGCAAGGAGCCGCTCCACGGATGGTGCCGCATCGCGCCTGAATGAACCGGATTCGATGGCATCGGTCACATCGATATCAAAGGCATCACTGCCCGCACCTGAACCAAACGACGCGACAAAGATCCGGTCTCCGGCCTTTGCGATATCCAGCGTCGCAGCAAGCCCTATCATCGATGACCCGCTGTAGGTATTGCCGAGCCGTGGCACGACCAGGCCCGGCTTGATCTGCTCTGCGGTAAAACCAAGTATTTTTGCGACCCGCTGCGGGAATTTCGCGTTCGGCTGGTGAAAGACCGCGTAGTCGTAATCTTTTGCACTTTTTCCGGTCTGGTCAAAGATGAGCCTGACTGATCCCTGGATGTGTTTGAAATACCCGGGATCGCCGGTGAACCGGCCGCCATGCCGCGGGTAGTCCTGCCCTTCACGGCGCCAGAAATCCGGGGTGTCCGTGGTAAACGAGCAGGTGTGGTTGATCCGTGCAACAGGGTCATCCCGCCCGATCACGAATGCTGCTCCGCCCGCTGCTGCGGTGTACTCGAGTGCATCGCTTGGTGCGCCCTGTGCAACATCTGACCCGATAGCGACACCATAGGTGATCATCCCTGACTTGACAAGGCCCATACAGGTCTGGATGGCTGCAGTCCCCGCCTTGCAGGCAAACTCGTAGTCTGCAGCGGTCATGTTCGGGGTTGCACCAATCGCCTCACCGACTGTACATGCGGTTGGTTTGACTGCGTAGGGGTGGGACTCACTCCCTACATAGACGGCACCGATTTTTTCCGGGTCAATTTCTCTCCGTTTCAGGGCACTCCGGGCAGCTTCGACTGCAATGGTCGCAGTATCCTCGTCCAGGTCAGGGACCGATTTGGAGTACACGCCGAGTCCGCCTGAAATATCGGCGGCATTGGCGCCCCATACCCGGGCTATCTCTTCAACTTTTATCCGGTATTTTGGTATGTAAACACCGTAGGTGATGATTCCTACCATTTTTCTTCCCTCAACACGTTCACAATCCTGTCGATATCCATCATTGTGCAGAGAACGGTGATACGGTCTTTTTCTGCCATTTTTGGCACCAGCGGGTGGACAATGTCGGCATCGATGCCCTGCAGTATCACGCATCTGGGTTTGAACGGTGTGACCCGTATTGCAACCATGGGGGATTTCCCTGATGATACGTCAGTAAAAATCAGCGCCCGCTCCGTGCTCCACCCGTAAATACGGTTGAACTCATTTGCAGAGAGCTGGGTGATCGCATTAATGCTGTTGATGACAGTGTACCCGAAAATCGGCTGGTCTAATGACCCGCACACCTTATTGCACCCGATAGCTGCGGTGAATTTTTCAAGCGGCACCGGTGAGGCATATTCATGCATGTCATAGATGACTTCGTCATCAAATTCACTGTACAGGATTTTTGCAAATTGTTTGATGTACTTCCCGCCGTTTGCTTCATCGATGGACAGGATAGTGTCCACGATCTTGCCGACAACGGCGGTACCCGGGCTTTTTCGCCTCCCGCTCTCGTAATCGCTGATCACCGAAGGCGAAACGTCCAGGTGTTCTGAAAGAACCCCCTGAGGGATGTCAAAACTCATTCGCCACTTTTTAAGGGCTTTGCCTGGTGAATCTGACAGCGTTATCTCTCCGGCCATTTTTTCCGCAAGCTGATGACGCAATCCAGATTTCATGTCTCATTATGCGATCGTGGGTATAATATAATTACCGAATGGGTATTCGACATTTCACGAAAAATAGCCCCTCCCTGTGCAGGGGAATATCCATAAATAGTAAGCATCTCAAAAATGATAACTATGATCATGCCGGAGGATCTGCAGTGTCTCAAGGTCATCGCACTAATGGGTGGATGCAGGGGACCTGTCTTTGTATCCTCGCAGTCGCTTGGATCATCGCTTGGCATCAGTCCGCAGACCGCCTCGCGAAGACTCCAGTCCCTGGAACGCCAGATGCTGGCAATCCGGTCGATGCGTCCCGACGGCCAGTACATCACCCTCTCAAAGGAAGGCGAAGACGAGCTCCGCCGTGAATATTCGGACTACTGCCGGATATTTGACAGGGAAGGCGTCCATTACATCCTCCGGGGAAATCTTATTACCGGTCTTGGCGAGGGCGCTTATTACATGAGTCTTGAGCCGTATAAAAAACAATTCCTCGGGATCCTCGGGTTTGAACCGTATCCCGGGACGCTGAACATCCGGCTCAACCCTTCAAGCATTCCCATACGTAAAAAACTCGACATGCTTGACTGGGTACGGGTAAAGGGCTTTACCGCAGACCAGAGGACGTTTGGCGAGGCCCGTTGCCTGCCCTGCAGGATCTCGGGCCATTCATGCGGGATAGTTATCCCGGGCAGGTCCCATTATCCTGAGGACATCCTCGAGATCGTCTCGCCGGTCGGACTCAGGAAAGAACTCGGGCTTAAAGATATGGATGAAGTAGAGGTTGAGGTGGCACTATGATTGAACAGGCAATAACTGCATTAAAAGAGGGCAGATTTATTCTGCTCTATGATTTTGACGACCGGGAAGGGGAGACAGATTTCGCGATCCGCTCAGATGCGGTGACCCCTGCACATATCAGGCAGATGCGAAAAGACGGAGGCGGACTGATCTGCACCGCGGTACACCCTGAAGCTGCACAACGGCTGGGACTCCCGTTTGCGAGTGACATCTTCAGGGCATGCACGGATGTTGCCGAACAGGAGGGGGATATCCCCTATGACCGGATGAACCAATCCTCCTTTTCATTGTGGGTCAACCACCGCGACACCTTTACGGGCATAACCGACAGGGACCGGGCCCTTACCATCAATGCGGTCGCAGCTCAGGTTAAAAAGTCACTGAACGGCGGGGGAGCCAGTTTCCATGCGGATTTCAGGACCCCCGGCCACTGTGCACTACTCAGGGCAGCGGACGGGCTCCTTTCCCGCCGTCGCGGCCAGACTGAGCTTTCGGTGGCACTTGCGGAGATAGCCGGGATAACTCCTGCAATAACCATCTGCGAGATGCTTGATGACGAATCAGGAAACGCCCTCTCAAAGAAAGACGCAAAAGCGTATGCACGCCGTCACGGTCTGGTTTTTATCGGGGGAGAAGACGTCCTGAAACGTTGGAACCCCTGATTCTCCCACTTCAATATTCTTTTTTGCTACCTGCTCTTTCGTCGGGATATGATCCTGCCTGTAGAGTGACATGTGATGGCTTTTCATCCATATCTCCGGATACGATAAATTTCGCCGCCCCTGAAAAAACCGCGAAGGCTAAAGCCTTTTGAATCCGGGGCGACTATACCGTCGCCAACAGAGGGTGTAACATTCAAGATACACAATGAATTTTTAGTTGTTTGATTAAAAGGCGGCGATTCAGTGACTATCCAGTGTTTCCACTGAAGAAATGAGCTCCAGTCAACCCCTGCAAAACTGCGGGAGGCATATTTTTTTGCTTTTCTGGTCTTGCCTATGGAAGATAGTATTCCGGGTTTCGCATGATGCAGGGGAGCCTGCTCTTCACGAACAGATACCTTGACGTTGTTTACAACATACTCCCTCAATAATGGAAAGAGGATTTCCATGGTGAAAGTCACAATCGACCGTGAAGGATGCGTCAGCTGTGGCACCTGCGAAGATACATGCCCCGGTTTTTTCCAGCTGAACCCTGACGATACCTTAAGCCAGGTTATTGAAAAATACAGGACCGGCGGCCGCCCGGACCAGGGAGACGCACCTGAAGATCTCCTGCCATGCATCAGGGAAGCAGCCGAGCTCTGCCCGGTGCAGGTGATACAGGTATACGACTGATACCGGACCCTGAGTGGTGTCCGGTGAAAGTCACACGGACAGATGGGAGAGCCAGGGAATAAAAAATTCAGAACTATCCCTGCCTGCACGGGAAAGCCACCGGGTATACCAGGTGCGTCCCGCAGCAGGAGAAAAACCGGGTAATTCAGATTTTGAGTTGCGCAAGCGCATCGTAGACCATCTTCCGGTACAGGGCCGGATCAGTGGAATACTCTTTTTTTGCCCGTTCCTTGTCAGCACCCTCCCCGGGAAGGTCGAGGCGGTCAAGCGTTGCGGCCGCGGCATCAAGGATCCAGTTATCCCTGACTTCCTTGTCGACAACGGTAATGGACTCGCACCTGACAGAGATCAGCACTGCCCCGTCAGGGGTCTCGTACACGGTGGGCTTCCCGATGACTGCCACGAATGCAGGCGGTTCAATCCTTGCCATCTGCTGCATTGCCTCGGGCTGGTAACTGCCGGCCATGATGAAGAACGTCCCTGTCGGATCGACAACCCGTGCACGGTAGAAGAGGTTCTGTTCGCCCTGTTTCTTCTTCTCGGTGAGCGTTCCGACGACAAATATACGGTTGCATCGCTCCCCGGTGGGGAGAAGGACGTATGTCGGGCTCTTCTCGTCCTCGCCGTCCTTGAAGTGCACCCGTGTCTCGCGGAGCTCTGCGGCAAATACCCGCCGTGCCGGCTCACGTTCAAACGAGAATTCCCGCCTGGAGACTGCCGGTTTACCGTTTCCGTTCATGCTGCCTCCCCTCCCGCACGGTTCAGGAGATCTGCGAGCCGGGTCGGATTGTAATGGGTGAAGCTGCACTGTGACACGAGGATTCTCTGGTCGATCTCCCTTCCCTTGCACGAGAGGTACCGCCCGAGTACCGTCTCCCTGACCCGCAGGAAGACCTCGTCCATGCCGAGCGGGTTATTTTCTGCAAGCTCGCGTGCCTGCTCAAGAGTCATACCCGTCAGCAGCTCGACGTTCTCCCGCTGGATTAGCAGTTCCCATGTCTTCACCCCGTTATCCAGCCATCCCTTGATCCGGAGGTCATAATTGAATTTTGGCTGTATTTCATGAACAGGGCAGTAATTCTGGCGGGAGAGGACCCGGTTGCACCCTTCGACGGGGCAGCGCTTGATAAGTCCTGATCCTGGCGCGAGGTGAACGAGTGCACCTTCAGCGGTCGTATCCCCACTGCTTACCGCGATATCTCCCTCTTCAGGGATGCAGGTCGCCGTGTTGAGGTTGAGGGAATGGCGCCCGTTATACTCGTCGACAAGGGCGTAAAATATATTATATACGGTCCCCGGGACCAGTTTCTCCTTTCCTTCCTCTTTCCAGAGAACAAATTTTATTGTAGCTGATTCGTCCCCGAGAAGACCCGACTGGAGCATTCGATCGTGAGTGGTGTCCCATTCCTGCAGGACCTTTGCCCTGACACTACCCACGCCGACGGTAAGGTCGGCTATCGGGGTGACTTCCGGTATAAGAGCGCCATCTTTCTCGATCTCTTTTATCGAACTTCCGGAATGCACCTTGATATTAGCAACGCCGCGGTATTCATCGACCACACCGGACTCGATACGGTACCATTTCCCGGTTGACATCGCGGGCGCATTTGCCTTTGACCAGACCACGAAACGCACGGCCCCGGTAGTATCGGCAATGATCCCGGTCTGCGAGATTGCAGGTGAAGGAGACGAGCTTAAGGCAACGATCCTTCCCTCGACAGTGACCCATTCGCCGGGCACAAGCTCGTTGACACTCTTTTGTTCCCCTGACCCCGAAAGGTTTCCGGGGTTTGGAATGTCGTACTCCTTCATCAGTTCGTTTGTTACCGTTCTCTCTGCCTCTGCAGCGGGAACACCGAATTCGTCCACAAGGCGGCGGAGTTTCTTCTCAATTCCGGCCTTATCGACCGAATGCCCCTTTGATGTTATTTTCAGGGAGATTCTTTCTGCTGTTTCGGAAAAATCCATCTTCATACATCTCCAGCTGAGTACTCGGGAGAGACACTATAATAAATCATAGGAGTGGGTGGTGAAAATGTCAGGGAACAGTACCGGTACATGCAGGTTTATGTATATCACCGGTGAATATTTGTACCATGGAGATAACTGCAGACAGCACTATCTACGAACTCCTGAAGGCAAAACCTGATTCGACCGAAACGCTCTTCAAATTTGGAATGGGCTGCGTAGGATGCGCGATTGCACGGGGAGAAACGATCCGGGAGGCTGCCGCGGCACATGGCATTCCCATCCAGGAACTCCTTGACGCACTCGGAATAAAAGAGTAAACTCAACCCTTTTTTTTACTGTGTTCAAGTGCTTTTAATTCGTTTAACGAAGCCCCGGGATTTTTATTCAGGTAATCGGCAATATGTGGCAGGTGCAGGAGTGTACACCCGCTGCAGTTCCATACCCTGCCGTTATGTGAGCTCTGAACCCATTCCCCGAGCGACTCATCCCTGCAGGGGTAGAACGGGCAGTAACAGTAATCGCACCGCTGGCCCGGGAAATGACAGGGATAATAGGGGCAGCCCTCGGGCATCCACTCGGCCCAGTGATCGCCGCCGTAGCGGGAAAATATAAAGAAGGAGGATCTTTTCCGCTCTATCCCGCCCTCGTGCCGTTTCAGTGCTTCGGCAACCCCGTATTCGACGGAAGCAAATATCCGCATACCGGGACCTGTTGTTTTCCCGCAGAACGTATGGACCGGCGTCCCCTCAGACGCAGTTACCACCGCATCGGTTGCCGTACCGGTAATTGTCCGCCCTGCATTCCGTAGTGAAGAGACCTTTGCCTCGGTGGCGACCATTAACGCTTCAAGGAGCCCGTTATCTGACAGCCCCTCGCTGCTGTGCACGATAATGTTGATTGTATTACTATCAGGCCCATCATATGTGCCGGTTCCTGCCGTGATAAAAACCGTGATATAATCGTACTGGAGGATACAGGCATTGTTCTGGCTGACCGCCGTAAGCAGTCCGAAATAATCGTCCGGGAGACCCTCGCGGCTGATGATCAGGTCCAGGTCGCGTCCGGGATCAGGACTGTTCCATCCGGGAGGCACGGTATGATTAAAAACAGTCGATACATTCCCGATGCCACCCCCGATACCGGTACTTGCAGCGCGGAATGCCCCCCTTACAAAAAGGGTTTCATCGTGGAGATAATACCTCATGCGACGGTATATCGGGTCCTGTCTTTTAATTCCTGCTGTTTTCCGGCGTTCCAGCCTGAAACATCCTGCAGGTAGCCGGTCACCCTGCTGATCTGCACCACGTCATGAGACCCGCACTCCGGGCAGACAGGCGCACCGCAGAGGGGGCAATATTCGATTCCCGAGATAATCTCATGAGAACAGTGACAGTGGTCGAGCGGGCACATGATCTGGAGATGTTCGTCCCCGCATTTCGGGCAGGGAGTCTCGTCGACGATCAGGTGACAGGTATAACATTTATAGCGCCTCTCATCAACAGGAATATCTTCGAGGCTCCTGTATTTTGCAGCCGTTTTCTGCTGGTCCTCGCTCCATTGCATATTACACAATAGCGCTGAATCTCATTTAAATCTTTAGAATATACCCTTATTTTCCGCCTCAGCTGACTCATAGGGTTCATCACCGGTTCAGACCCGTCATCTCATCATCGGCGGAAACGGGCAAGGGATGCTGCGACTGCACCGGGGTCATCAGCCTCGTAAATCATCCTGCCGACGATAAGCCCGTCAACAAGGGACGATACAAGGTCAGGGTCGCCACCCTGCACCCCGATTCCCGGGGAAAGTATCTTTCGCTTCCCTAAAACCGCCCGCAGTTCACGCACCCGGTCCGGTCGCGTGGCAGGGGCGATGATACCATCGGCATGACATTCAACTGCCATGCGGGTGATCCGTTCTGCAACACCCCCGTGGAAAAATTCCGGGGCGCCGGGATGGCTCATCTCTGCAACGACATAGCACTCGCCGCCATGGTCGTGTGCAGTCTCCACGCAGGCGAGGACGGCATCCCTGCCGGTAAAGCCCTGGCAGATGATCCCGTGGCAGCCATGTGCAAATACCTGCTCTGCAATGAGCCTGTTCGTATTCGGGATATCCGCAACCTTGAAATCAGCAATGACCGGTACTCCGTACTCTGCAAGGTCGTCAGCAATGCCAAGCCCGGCAGCGAGGACCAGCGGGTAGCCGATCTTTATTGCGTCAACCGAAGGGGTGCATTCACTGCCGATACGGAGGGCATCCTCCCGGTCAGTCACGTCAAGGGCGAGGATAAGGTCAGTCACCGGCCATCCTCTCCAGCACGGCGGCGACAAGAAGGGGCAGGGTGATGGTTGCGTCGGCATACACCGTCACTGCCTGCGCCTCCTCGGTGATCTTTCCCCATGACCGGGCCTCGTCGAGCGTTGCCCCCGAGAGCCCGCCGAGATCGGGCCGGTCACCGGTGAGCTGTACCGCGTAGTTGAACCCGTTCGGGGTCATCAGCATGCTCTGGAGGATGAAATTCTTCGGGACACCCCCTCCCACGATGAATGCCCCTGTTTTTTCGGCCCGGAAACAGAGATCTATCAGGGACTGCATATCCCGGAATGCGTCGACCGTAATGTGTGATGTCTGGGAAAAGAGCCAGTACTGGAGACCGATCATTGAATCAGCCACGGCAGGGCAGTAAACAGGAATGCCCTTCCGGGCAGCTGATGCAAGTATGCCGTGGTCCAGCCCCTGTCCGAGGTGGAGCAGGAGTTCTTCGATCGTCCAGGTCTTCTTCCCGTCCAGTTCCGCAAACGCCGCCTGCATGTGCTCTTCAAATTGGATGAATGCCTCGTTTGGCAGAAAGACATCATAGATGCGGTTGATCTCGTCATGGCGGAGTTCGATATCAGAGCAGATGGAAGTGCCATGGAAGTGCCTGCACCCGATCGCCTCGATAATGTCATGCGTAAGATTCGCTCCGGTCGATACGAGGACATCAATATGCCCTCTCTCTATCAGGTCGGTGACAATACCGCCCATGCCGGCCGGGACCATGGCGCCGGCAAGGCCGAAAAATTTTACCGTCTTTTTATCCCGGAGCATCCTCTCGTAAATATCAGCACCGCGTGCGAGCGACCCGGCATTATATGCCCCTGCCCGCCCGAGTGCTGATACAAGTTCGCCAACGGACATCCGTGGTGTCAGCCTGACCTGCTCAACAGGCTCTCCGCATTCCATGAGTACAGGTTAGGGTGCGGGAATAATAGTTATACTTCCGCCCTGTATTCAGGACCCGGGTCCGGCAGGCTAAATGCTGTCTTTGCCGGGAAGGCCGGGAGAGCCGCGGCAGAGGGGACGGGCAAGGTGGCGCCGTGCCGAGGGAGGGACCTCGTACCAACCGCTCTGCAGGGACCTGGACACAGGGACGATTTCGGGATCGCGTGCTCTCCCCCCGCACCTGCGGCATTTATACCCTTTTTGAAAACCTGCACTGGTCATCCGTTTCCCGCATCGTTCACAGACCGGGGGCCTGATCTCCGTGGTGCGTGCGACTCCGGTGACATGCATCTTCTCGAGGTTGATGCTCCCCTCCTTGTAACTGCCGCAGACAAGCACCCTGTCACCGGGACGGAGGCTCCGCACAATATCGCGGAATCCCTTTGTCGGTTCGTAGGCCATGCACCGGACCGGTATCCCGTTATCCTCAAGCATGAATGAAACGTGGCCCCCCGGCCCGGTCACCGGTTTCGAAACGACGGTCCCTGCCACCCGGTAGGAACATCCCTCTTCGAGTGCTCCTGCATGGCTGTTTATGAGGTGTGCATCAGTCCCCTGGTTGGTGACAAAGACCTGCTCAAGGGACGGTTTCTCTGAAATCACCCATTCGCGTGCAAACGATACCCACCCCGGCCGTTCTCCCCGGATCCCGAACAGCACAGGGTCAGGTGTATGCGGCACACAGACGACGGTCCCGTTCTCCCGGTCAACCGTGTCCCACGTATGCGGGTATGTCCGCCCTTCCGCGTCAAAAAGGCTTGAACTGTCCACGACGCGTGGAGTGCCCCATGCGTTCCGGGGGCGGTACGCCAGCAGTTCCCATGTCGGCTCCGGGATTTCGCTGCACAGTGCGGCGGTGGCACCAATCAGGCCCCGCTTGTTTTTATATCCCCGGTACAGGGCCTTTGCAGCATCAAGCACGGCAAGGGCCTCGTCAAGCTCGCAGAACCCCCGTACCGCCTTCCAGTAAAAATCTGCAGGAGGTTTTGTTTCACAGACCACGACGCCCGGGTTGGTATTTTCAGCATCCAGGTCGGCGAGGTCGCTGACGAGACTGCAGGCCATATCAAAGGCCTGGGCGGGACTTCCGGAAACGTCGAGAGCGACGGCCGCATTCCCGCGGGTCTTGTAGATGACGTTTGGGTTGAGGCGGATCAGCCTGACCTCTCTCACCATCATCCCGGCCCCTTTCAGCTCCTGTGCCAGCACTGCAGCAAGGTAGGTGGTGCACATTCCGCGTGGAGAATCCGTATCGTCGATGCCGATCAGCATTTACCCTACTATTTATATTTCCCGAGACTATATCCATTCGTAAGGAAATGACCCAGGATCGCCTCCTCCAGATGGTTGTTAGTGTTCTGCTCACGGCAGGGTTTCGCGTATCAGAGCGCTTCCATATGAGACCAAGGAGCTTTGACCTCATCGCAAGGGACGACAATACAATCCTTGTCATAAAAGTCGTCTCTCATATCGACAGCGTCAGCGAGGAGATTGCCCGTGACCTCGGCAGAATCGCCGCATATTTCAGGGGTTCACCCCTGATCATTGGTGAACGTGCCAGGGATGCAGAACTCGAACGTGGTGCCGTCTACGTACGGTACGGGATTTATGCGATCAGTGTTGCAACGCTCTACGACTCACTTGTCGAAGGAATTCCCCCGCTGATCTACGCATCCCCGGGTGGTCTTTACGTCAACATTAACGGGGAGGTCCTTCGGGAACTCCGGGAGAAGCGAAACCTCTCCCTCGGGGACCTCGGCGCACTGCTCGGGGTATCGAGAAGGACTATCAGCAAGTATGAGGGCGGGATGGGAACGACGCTCGATATCGCCCTGAAGATAGAGGAAATATTCGACCGCGGTCTTGTGCAGTCCATCGACCTGATGAGGTACGAGTCCCGTGTCAGGGAAGAGAGAAAGGGCGGGGAAAAAGCGGATGAAGAGGTGCCCATGAGTTTCCTCGAACGGATCGGCATGAAACTCCATACCATGCCCCGTGCCCCGTTCCAGGCACTCATAGAGTTCTCGGATCAGACAATCCTTACCGGTTACGGCAGCACCCAGAAAGTGGTAAAGCGCGCTGCCCTCATAGGGAATATCTCGCAGGTCACCGGGATGCGGGCGATGTGTGTCCTCACCGACTATCATAAACAGAAAAAGATCGGTAAAACTCTTGTCATCGGAGAGGAACGCCTTCATACTATTGAGGACGGGTCCGAGCTCATCGATATGATCGATAAGTAGGATCCTGCTACGTCAATAAACTGAAGGCATATCAGAACCACAAGTAGCAACCTTTATATAGAACCACAAACCAATTTTAGTGCTAAAAGTGGTGAATATTATGTCGCAACAGCTTGGAGGACAACCGATTTTTATCCTGAAAGAAGGAAGTTCACGCACCCGTGGACGCGATGCACAGGGTATGAACATCACTGCCGCAAAGGCAGTGGCAAATGCAGTACGTACAACGCTTGGGCCGAAGGGCATGGACAAGATGCTTGTCGATTCTATCGGTGACGTCGTTATCACAAACGACGGTGTGACCATCTTAAAAGAGATGGACATTGAGCACCCCGCGGCCAAGATGATGGTCGAAGTGGCAAAGACACAGGACGATGAAGTCGGTGACGGGACCACAACGGCAGTCGTTATCGCAGGTGAGCTGCTGAAGCGTGCAGAGGACCTCCTCGAACAGGACGTTCATCCCACCGTGATTGCACAGGGATACCGTCAGGCTGCAGAAAAGGCCCAGGAGATCCTGAAAGATATTGCAATCTCGGTCAAGCCGACCGACCTTGCGATGTTCAAGAAGATCGCAGAGACCGCAATGACCGGAAAGGGCGCAGAAGCCTCAAAGGACAAGCTCTGTGACCTCGTCGTCAAGGCCGTAACCATGGTCGCCGATGAAGACGGCACGGTTGACAAGGACTACATCAAGGTAGAGAAGAAGGTCGGCGGCTCAATCGACGACTCCGAGATTGTAGAGGGAGTACTCATCGACAAGGAGAGAGTCCACCCCGGCATGCCGAAGAAAGTGAAGAACGCAAAGATTCTCCTTTTAAACGCAGCAGTCGAGTTCAAGAAGACCGAAGTCGATGCCGAGATCAACATCACGAGCCCTGACCAGCTTCAGGCATTCCTCGACGAAGAGGAACGCATGATCAGGAACATCGTCGACAAGGTCGTCGCAAGCGGCGCAAATGTCCTCTTCTGCCAGAAGGGTATCGATGACATCGCCCAGCACTACCTTGCAAAGGCAGGCGTCTTTGCAACCCGCCGTGTGAAAAAGAGCGACATGGAGAAACTCGCCCGTGCAACCGGCGGCGCACTCGTCAGCAGCATCGACGCAATAAGCGTCGAAGAACTTGGTTTTGCAGGGCTTGTCGAAGAGCGCAAGGTCTCAGGCGAAGAGATGATCTTTGTCGAGCAGTGCAAGAACCCGAAGGCGGTCTCAATCATCGTCCGCGGCGGGACCGAGCACGTCGTCGATGAACTCGAACGCGCAATCGAGGATGCACTCCGTGTCGTCGGTGTCGTATACGAGGACAAGAAACTCGTCGCAGGTGGCGGTGCACCCGAGATCGAGCTCTCGCTCCGTCTCCGTGAATACGCAGCAAGCGTCGGCGGGCGTGCCCAGCTTGCAATCGAGGCATTTGCAGTGGCACTCGAGATCATTCCGAGGACCCTTGCAGAAAACGCAGGTCTCGACCCCATTGATATGCTCGTGGAACTCCGTGCAGCACACGAGAAGGGCAAGAAGACCGTCGGCCTCAACGTCTTTGAGGGCAAGGCCGAGGACATGCTCAAGGCCGGTGTCCTTGAACCCCTGCGTGTAAAGACACAGGCAATTGCCAGCGCTGCAGAAGCAGCAACAATGATCCTCAGGATCGATGATGTCATCGCATCCTCCAAGTCAGCAGCACCCGAAGGCATGCCTCCGGGTGGCATGGGTGGCATGGGCGGTATGGGTGGCATGGGCGGCATGGGCGACTACTAAAAGTCTCCCCCCACCCGTCAACCATTTACAACCTGCTTTTTTTCGTTTTATTGCACACAGGAAAGTCCTGTAACCGGTATTTCCGGTTCCTTAACCGCATGGCCCTGACAGAGGGCTGTTGACACTGCTAATATGCGTGGAAATTGACGTATCCGGTAAAATGAGCATTATCCGGTCCTTTTCAAATCATGCTGTCAAAAATCCGGATTTTCGCTATTTTGTGCGGATAAAATCTTTCCTGCAGGTGTGATATGTGAGGGCTTTTGCATCCATTACCTCCCGGCAGGATATACTTCGCCGTCCCCGAAGGGTGCCCCGGCGACTATTCAGTGTTCCCCTGAAGAACTGAGCTCCCATCAACCCATACAAAACAGCGGGGAGGCAAAAATCTGCATGAATGGTGAGATGAGAGAAAGGGCTCAAAAGTGCACGCTATCCCGGGAAGCGGCCTTTTTATGGAAGAACGGCGGCAGTTGAGGTACCGGATTTTTTATATCTGAATGAAATGGGTTTCGTATCTCCCATACGAAACACCGGTGAGGCGCAAAAATATAACAGGAAACCCGGTCCATTGCTCAGGTTGAGGTAATAAAAGGTTAAAAATCAGCACGGGGTGCCTGTGATCAGGTCGTAACGGAGGAGATCGTGACGCAATATATTAAAAGACTCCGGGGTATTCTACTACATGGAAGATCGCTTCATTTTCACCAAATACCGGACCAGCTGTTATAACTGCGGGAAGGAAGCCGACCAGATCATCAAGGCCGTGCCGTCCCAGGCACAGGTGCAATGCGGCAGCTGCGGTGCGACACGGATCTTCATCCCGAGGATCGAGGATGTGAAAAAACCCGGGAGTTATACAAAGATCGGGTGTTATGACCTCTGGGAACTGGTGGGTGATGCCCACTGCAGGAACTGCAACACAACAGGCCCTCATGACCTCAAAATCGGGTGCAGCCACTTTACCGTCCGGTGCAGGAACTGCGGTTTCACACACTTCTATAAATTTAACCTTGAATATATCGCCCAGTGCCCGATTGAACAGTAAAAAAGAGCGGGTATCCCCTCCAGCAGGGGCATCCGCAGGTTATTTTTCTTCGCGTTCCATCGTGATTGCGGATTTTGGGCATTCGTTTGCACAGATGCCGCAGCCCTTGCAGAAATCGAGATCTATGTTCAGATCGTCATCGATCGCCCCGTCAGGGCAGTACATTGCACACAGCCCGCAGGCATTGCATTTTTCACGGTCAATAACGGGCCGGAAGACCCGCCATGAACCGGTCTTCCCGCACGCGCCCGGTACCGGTCTGCTCCTCGCAAGTCTCTCTCTCATTCCACCAGCTCCTTGTATGCAGCATCTGCTGCCCTGACATTCCGCTCGTCCGAAAACATTTCAGATATCGCTTTTTTTGCCGAATCCGGAGATATAATCCCAATTTTTGCAAGGGCGCCCAGGACCGGGGTATTCAGGATCGGGCTTCCTGCCACTACGAGGTTTTCTTTTAAGGCAATCCCGGTCAGGTCGACCACGTAGGTTTTATGCCCCTTCTGGTCGCCCGGGTGTGTTGCATTCAGGAGGACTCTTCCCCCGTCCTTTAATCCGTGCAGAACGTCGACCACGTCCATGATGCTCGTATCGAGGACGACAACGAGGTCAGGTGTCCTGATCTGGCTGTAGACTTTGATGGGCCTGTCATCGATCCGGACAAATGAAACGACCGGCGCTCCCCTGCGCTCGGCACCGTAGAACGGACAGGCGGTGGCATATTTCCCGTCCCGGAACGCTGCAAGTGCGAGGAGCCGTGCGGCGGTGACGCCGCCCTGCCCGCCGCGTGAATGAATCCTGATCTCGTACATCAGGCCTTCACCCCGAACCAGTATTCTTCACCGGGTTTACGGTCCCGGACAAACCCTGCGATGTCGTCATAGGTCACTTCCTGGCCTCCAAGACCTGCAATGACACTGTAGGGCTCGCAGCGGAATTTTGCCTTCAGG
>JBFYKV010000169.1:0-11906 GCA_041305745.1 Methanoregulaceae archaeon
GCAGTGCCCCTGTTTTCGAATGAATTTGCTTTTACCGTAAGACTGCCGTTCACGCAACCCTCATAGGTGATGGTACCCCCCGATAAGACAGCGTCCCGTTCAACTATTGTTTCCGGTGATACGAAAATCTCACCACCTGCAATGACGGCATTTGTCCCAACCCTGCCATTGACGTGAATGGTTCCGCCGGCGAGGACAATTTTACCGCCAACATCTGAATTGAGGTTGATCGTCCCGCCAGCGGCAATCAGATCGCCCTTTACAGGGGCATTAATACTGATAGTGCCACCGGCAATGATCGCGCTGTCAACCGGGGCGTTAATCGTTATTGATCCGCCTGATGCAAAGAGGTCGTCATTCACCTCTTCTGTCACCACCACGTCTGCGCCACTGTATGTTACCAGGGCCTGGACAGGGCA
Organism: Methanoregulaceae archaeon; assembly: GCA_041305745.1. Taxonomy (GTDB): domain Archaea; phylum Halobacteriota; class Methanomicrobia; order Methanomicrobiales; family Methanospirillaceae; genus UBA467. The sequence continues at coordinate 420 of JBFYKV010000169.1, forward strand.
CGGGGTAAGGAAGAGTACGAGAAGGAGTGCAAATAGTGTAATTTTCATAGATATCAGGGTGCATTGCCCTGATAAAGAATGTTTCGAAAATCAATCCGGGGGACCGGTATCACTCCGCAGAGAGGGCAATTACAAATAGCAAAATTTAAGTTCAATTTTTGTAAATACTGCAATATATGGAAATGGCAGACCCGAGGGGGTGGGTCTTTTATTACCTCATCAGTTTTGTTGCCCTTCTCTGGGTCGGATTCTTATTTACCCAGGGGGTTATGCTGTGGGTTGGGATGTTCCTTGCAATTACCGTGCTTGGTTTCAGCCTTATACTTTTTATTATGCTGATCATCGATATCAGGAACGAAAAAAAAGTGCAAAAAGAGGGGGCGGCATCTCAAACAAAAAATATGGATGAATCCCTTCACTAGAAGAAAAAAGAGGTCAGGCCGGGCTCATAAGCTATTGGCAGGGTGACCTGGATAAGGGAAAAAAGCATTTAATGGCAGGGAAACAACTACTTATCGGGTGGAATTATATGGAGGTGTCAGAAGGATGAGGGCAAGTTCATTGTCAATGCTGCTTCTTGCACTCCTGCTCGTCATTATAATCCTTGCGTTAATGATTATTATCGGCCTGGCCATCATATTAAATACGGGTAACGCACCTTCAGAAAGCCAGACAGGTGCGATGTTTGAATTTATCAGGTGGCTCGAGGAGTACTTTAATTCGTTTGTAGCCTGGTTGATGGACTGGTTCGCGTTCCTGATAGAGCAACTGGAAAAACTGAGCAAGGCACTTTAAGTGCGTGATATTTCCCAACGGTACCCTGCCAGTTTTTCAACCAGTTTCTTAACGGCCATTTTTGCCGGGCTGTTCTCCTGTATAGTGACAATAGCGTCTCCGGCCCGATCAGTTTCTTCAATTTCCGGGTCTTCCGGGATCCAGGCATGAAGTCCTGGAATCCCGGAAATATCCGGCTTTTTTCCGGGTTTTACCCTGTTGATCACGGTGAGCACAGGCACCCCGGAGAGCCCGAGTGATCCGGCGATCTCCCGGATGCGTGCAACAGTCCGTACCGAGCGGGCGCCCGGATCAGTGACAATGACAAGCAGGTCCGGTGCCCCTATTGTTCCGCGGCTGATATGTTCCATTCCTGCCTCGTTATCGATAACAATAAACGCATAATCCTGTTCGAGTACCCTCATACAGGCCTGGAGGAGGTCGTGTGCAAAGCAGTAGCAGCCCGACCCCTCGGGTCTTCCCATTACGAGGAGGTCGTATCCTTTCTCCTCGACGATCACCTTCCGAAACCTGTATCTGATATAGCTGGTTCTTGACATGCCGGACGGAATGCTTTTCGTAAATGCATCTTCCCGCATTGAACCAAGCGATTCCGGCAAGGGAAGACCAAGGGCCTCATGAAGGTTGGCATTGGGATCCGCATCAACGGCAAGAACGGGGGTCAGTCCCGCGTCGACAAGGCACCGGACGAGCAGTGCTGATATCGTCGTCTTGCCGGTCCCTCCCTTGCCCGAAACCGCTATGACAAACGGCTTCATGAACAGGAAAGCCCCCGGACATGTCGGGAGATCTTCACCGACGCCTCCATTATTGCAATCGATCCGGGTTCATCTGCGAACCGGATGCCACACGTGGGGGTAATTATGGATTGTGCATCAAAGAGGCCGGGGTCCATCACCGATACAACCTGTTTGCGGATCTCACAATATTTTTCAATCAGCGTATTTTGCGATACCTGCGCAAATATCCCCGGATCTGCCGGGACAATCCCCCACGCAATGACGCCTCCCTTTTCCATGTACCTGGTAATATCATCCATGTAGAGCAGAAATTCCCTTGCACCGGTATATGCATCAAATGAAATCACCGAAGGGTTTAAGGATATTATAAAATTCCAGTCAGTATTCGAACAGCAATGGATCCCGAGTCCCCCCGACACGAGCGACGAGATATCATTCCAGCCGCTGATCACGCAATCACGGTCGATTGGAATGACCGAAGAGCCAAGCGCCGCAAGGTAGGGTTCATTCAGGACAACCAGCGTCTCTTCCACACCTGGAATATCTTTCATCGCCTTTTCGCACCACATGGCACGGAGTGCAGTCATCTTGGAAAGAACGTCTGCAAACTGGTCATCATAATACACCGGTCGCTTTTCGCAGTCAACGACCTGCATCCCGAACGTGACCGGGCCGGTTACCTGGCACTTGAGGAGCAGGCTTCCGGAGAGGTCACGGTGCATCATCTCGGCAAACCCTGATGCATAGTCTGCAGAGAGGGCATAACGCTCTGATGATCCTTCCATGAAATCAATATAGATCTGTTCCATCTCAGCAGACGCATCCTTTCCGGAATCAACATAGAGCCTCCCGTCATGAATTACCCTCCCGGGAAGAAGTGAAGAATCGCAAAAGACAATTGATTCGAGAATGTCCCGGTTTGGAAGCGTCGGGATGTAGGGGATCTCCTGGTAGATGCCAAGAACGGTATCGCAGGCCCTGACAGGGTCCAGGAAGGGAAGTGCACCGATCCCTGTAGAAAGGCTGTGGGGGGACGGAATTTTGTGTACCATGAGGCTTTAGCCCCTCCGTACCCTGCATTCATTCAGCATCTCTTCAACCATTGGAAATAGTGAAAGATCGGTATGAGGGAGGAACGTACTCTTTGTATACTCATCCATAAATGACGGTTCTGCATTGAGCTCGATATATGCAATCCTTTTCGCAATCTCATCAAGTTCTTTTCTCTTTTTCCTGTTCACAAGCGCAATATTTGCCCCTTCAATCGCACCGTTGCCTATTGTTTTAATCTGTTCTCTTGGGATTTCGGGAATGAGACCGATAATAATGGCATTTTCTTTATTGATGTAATTCCCGAATGCACCGGTAAAGTAGATGTGGGTGATTTCGTCACGGGTTATTCCGGCCTGGTTCATCAGGGTGCTGCAGGCGGCAAGGACTGACGCCTTGCTCATGATCAGGTTTTTGATATCGTTCTCGGTGATCACGATATCCTTTCCGATGTCAGTTTCATCCTTCCATGCGATCACGAACTCAGGGAAACGGGGTCCGTACCGGATACGTTCGTGTGCGATCTGAGTATTGATCCTCCCGGTACGATCAATGATGCAGGCCCGGAGCAGTTCCGCAAGGAGATCGATCAGTCCCGAACCACAGATCCCTTTAGGCCGGGTGTGGTTTATGGTACGGTATGCCGGCGTGAGGGAGACAAGATCAAGAGAGATCTGTTCTATTGCGCCCGGATTTGCACGCATACCAAACTGGACTTCGCCTCCTTCAAGCGCAGGACCGGCAGCACCCGCACAGGAGAACATCCAGTCCCTGTTCCCGAGCACGACCTCAAAATTTGTCCCGATATCTATCAAAAGGGAGACATCCTCTCTTTCTGCCATTCCTGATGCAAGGATGTCGGCAACGATGTCACCCCCGATATAGTCGCTTACGGCGGGAAATATGAAGATTCCTGCATCTTCCTGGACCTCAAGGCCGACTCTCCGTGCGGCTGAAGTCAGGTATCTCCTGACGACAGGGACATACGGTTCTTCAATCATGTATGCCGGGTCAATCTCCATCAGGATATGAGTCATGATAGTATTTCCTGCAACAACGACCTCGTAGATATCCTCACGGTCGATCCCGGCAGTGTTTGCAGCACTGGTGATCGCCGCGTTTATACTTTCAACAGCCAGTTTCTGAAGTTTTTGCAGCCCGCCTTTTCTGGCATAATTGACCCGTGAGAGGATGTCTTCACCGCAACTGATCTGGCGGTTGTAATTTGAAGCAACCCCGCGGACTTCCCCGTTCACAAGGCTCCGGAGATAGACAACGACCGTGGTAGTGCCGAGATCCACTGCAGCACCATAGATCCGGTCTTTTGTATCACCCTTCTCAACATCTATCAGCCGGTACCCTCCCGGAACAAGGGCAACTGTTGCAGTAATCTTCCACCCGCTGTCACGCATTACTTTCGGAACACGCCTGATAACTTCAAGCGGGACATAAATCATTCCTTCTTTCGGACCCCCGCATTTCTCAATTCCAAAGAGGAGGCGGCTCAGATCAGGAGACGGGTCATCGAGTGACGGGGGGGCCAGGTCGAGGTAATATTTCCATACCGATGGATTGAACCCTGTTTCGAGCCCGAGGGCTTCAATTAAGATCTTCTGCTCCTGGATGAGCGAATTTTCAGGGACAAATACCGAGATGTTATCTGATACATATGCCTGGCAGGCGAGGCAGGCACCTGATTCAAGCTCATCGGCAGAGAAGAATTTTCCATAATTTTCCCTGTCGAAATCAAATGTTCCACTCTTTACATAGACACTGCATTTGCCGCATTTTCCCTGTGCGCCACATACCACATTCATATGCAGCCCTGCCTTCTGTGCGGCTTCAAGGATCGTTGTTCCAGCCTCTGCGACGACTTTCTGAAAGCCGGGGAGAAAGGTTACCGTCGGCATGTCATGCCCTTCCATTCCGTCTCGAGATATTCTCCGATCTCTGCGGCGTCCCTTGGACCGACAAGGACCTTCCAGCCGGTCTCTTCTTCGATCCGTCCGCTCAGCGGTGATGCATAGCCCGGGATGATAAGAGTCCGGTGTGAGACTTCATTTTCAACGCCGTATTTCAATAACGCGTCCCTGACCATGGTCTCGTTTAATTTACCGGCGGCAACTGCCGTGAGAACCGAAAGGCCTTCAGTATCAACGATAAGCAGGTAACATGATATCCGGCCCGATTCGAGATACCCCTGGAGCGTGAAGTAGGTCAGGGAAAAATTCACGGTCATGAGGACCGGGGCATCCTTTCCCGGGTTTCCGACCCGGTAGAGTCCGGCGGTCATCTGGATGGGCTTTTGGGGGTCCGTGTAAATATTCTGCCTGAGGGTGAGAAGGGCCTTTTGAGAGGGCCGGGAAGGGGGATCGATGACAATAACCGCTCCGTATTTCAGGATACCAAGAGCAACAGCTGCATCGGCATTGCCAGGTATGGTGGTGTCGTAATATACAGGATACCCCAGTGCCGGGGTGGTCCGTGTGATGGCATGCTGCCTGATGATTGTCGAATCAGTGATGAACTGCCCGGGCGAAGGGGAGGTAATATCAAGCACAAGGGCATCCTGTCCGGCACCTGCGCAGAGGGACGAAAGTTCTGCCAGCTCATCAGGTGTGCCGGCCCTGATTGCAAGTACTGCCCCGGATTTTTTTGTAAGGGTGCAGTACTCACGGTAATTCTCTCTTGTTGCACAATGAACGAGCGGGCGGTAATTTCCACATTCCTGCAATCCGGCCTCTGCGGCAGCAGGTGTTTGGGCCATCAGCACCTCGGGCAGGTCGGCACATTCCTCTACAAAAGAGACCGCTTTTCTGAATTGTTCAGGTTTATTGCTGTTGTTTCGTATGGCAATACCATTCAGCCGGAGATCCATACCGACCCGTGGCAGTACATCGTCCCTGACTTTTGTGACAATTTCTTCTATCTCCGCTTTTGACTGTGTGTCAGAGATGCTGACCATGATCCCGGGAGGATGATAGAATGTCTTTTCATGCCTGAACTGGACGAATTCTTCACCAATGACAAAAGCCCTTTCTCCAACGCCGATTTTAATTCTCCGGACCGGGGGTTTTGTCGAAGCACCAAGAACGGATTTTGCATGGTCATCAAGGTAGGGGCATTTTTCAATATCTCCTTTCCCTGACGCGAGTTTCATCGCAAAGGTCAGGCAGGTCGGATCACCGCACTCCTTGCAGTTCTTTTTGGGGAGAAGTTTGTAAATATCCAGTGCCTTCAATGCCATGTTCACACCCCCCTGCCGGCAGGCTGTGACCAGATGGCATCGATCGCCCTCTTCAGGAGGGGAATTGCGAGCGGGTGACGGACACAGACTATGGATGCGCCTGCAATAACCGATGAAAATGCGGTATAAAACTCCCACGTTGCTGCGGTCTGGTCTTTTATATCATCCGGGGCCTCCCGGACCTCCCTGATATTGAGAGAATCAGGTGCGGCACTGATCATGGGCATGGCAAGGTCCTGGTCACCTTTCAATGCAGCATACCGGATCCGTTCCATAACCGAGTACGAGTACTCAAAACCGTATCCGAGCGCACCGGTATACGGGTCAATAAAAATGCGGTCGTAAGGGACCCCGATCTCCTTTAAAAGGATGTTCAGCTGTTTCGCGAGGTTGATGTCAATCGGTGACTGGGCAATGATGCAATGATTGTATGCCATTGCGGCAGCAGCGATGCTCCGGTACCGTCCTGCCTCTGCAGTCCCGAGGAGAATTCTTTCTCCCGAGGCGGCCTCGCCGCACCTCTGGTACACTTCGCTGTCGAGGAGAGGGTCATTGCTGCCTTCAATAATGAGGGGAAGCCCGGTTGAACCGAGCACCGCTGATACCGTGTCGGTAATGCCGGTAAAATCAGTGAAATTTCTCTTTTTAGTACTTGTAAGGTGAAGGCGGAAAATATCAGGATGATAACCGGACTCTATTGCCCTTGCCCATCCTGCCGGTTCTGTTACGATGTCCCCCATGAATGAATTCACAACAGGAGACCAGATCCCGGGGTCATCACAGATTTCCGCGGCGATAAGAGGTCTTTTTTGCATACTGCCCGGGCCGATCGCCGGAAGATCCTGATCCCCGCCAAGGGTATACTGCAGGGACCGGGTCCCCCCATGGCTGCGATCTGCTCCGATGGTAACCGTGCCGATGCGTCCGTTCCAGGTATTGAGTGTCTGAAGGGTCATACCAGTATCCTCTTAGATTAATGCAGCCATGTTCAGGGCAGGGTGGTTTTCCTTTACCAGAAAATCTGTCAGGTCTTCAATTGTCGTTGCGATGGTTTCGTCTGCAATCATGTCAAAAAACCCCTGCTGTCCGGAACCGGATAATTTTTTCAGGAACCTCTCCTGCAGTTCCTCTTTTAAGTGCGACGGCATCCAGACAAGTCGTTTAATGCCTCCCTCGGCCTGGAGAAACCGGTCACTCAGGATAAAATTCTTGGAAACCCCGGCAAAACCGGGTGTCTGGGCCCCGCCACCGATTGTGCCGGCAAGGGTCGAAAAGGTCATCCCCGAAGGAGTTATTCCCTTGAATTCCCGGGTGACGATCATGAAGCCGTTTGTCTCGGGAAGCATGACCGCAATACATTCAAAGCAGCCACATGCGGTCATAGGATTTTCCATGATGCTGTAAAGGCAGCACCGGTCCACCTCTCCATGAGATGCCTTCTTCACAAAACGGTTCACCCCTTCAAATTCTCCTGTTCTGGCGTCAACAACTTCCCCCTTTGGCACAGGCTGGTTCGCACCCGAAGGAGAGATCTCATATGCGGTCTTCCCGTCGAGCCATGTAATGGCACCACAGAGTGCGGGACGTTCAGGGGTGATGATACAGACGTGGTTGGGAGCAAAGGTCTGGCATAAGGTACAGGAATAAAACAGGTCGACATCGGTATCCCGCAGGTCCCTGATGCGCTGGTCACGCTCCCTGTAGATTTTCCGGGCTTCCAGAAGGGCTGATTTCACCTTTTGTTCATCGGTAATCAGGGTAACCTGAACCGCATCCAGCAGTCTGGGGAAATCTATGCGGAATTTCGCTGCGATTAGCGTTCCAAGGTGCCGGATATGGACGCCTTTTGAAACCGCCTCTTTTGAAAGCCGTACCCATACGAGATCTCTCTGTGCGACATGCCATGATCCCTCACCATAATTGACAAAATTATGGATCCGCCTTTCAAGGACGGGTTCGTACTCTTTTTTCATAGCTGTTCCGGCAACTTCAACAATTATACCGAGAGGTATGCCTGAACCTTCCGGGATATCCTCGATATCAGGTCCGATTACCGTTATCTTACCGTCTGTTACGTCGGCGGCGGGTCTCACGCGGAGCAGTTCGAAAGCGGGAGTTCTCCCGCCGCCAGATTCCACATACATCTCTTCTTTTCGTATGCTTTTTCCCTCAAACGCCGGGGAACAGCCCATGGGTATGGGTATCGCAGTGACGGTAACCTTGATCCCTTTCATGTCCATGCCTTTCCGGACTACATTTTCGGGGCTTGCCTGTAGCCATCGACTCCCTTCGTACCCGCCCATCGACAGGATGGGTATGCCAAAGAGGGATAACGCATCAATAAACGCAATTTCTTCGTCAGTCAGTCCGGGAAATACAATTACAATTGCCTTGGCCCGTTCGCGGGCATAGCTGATCAGGCGGTCCGGGTCTCCAGGTGTTACCCCCCCGAACATCATTGCGACACGGGCGACGATATCGACAAAGTGAATGCCGCGGAGCGGTGTTGATCCCAGCGGCACCAGCCTGTACTCGGCACCTACTTTAATGCCGCTCCCGGTGAGTGTCGCAACGACACCTCCTGCCAGGAAGGTAAGCATGTATTTTTCCTGCAGTTCGCGACAGATCCCCGCAACAACATCGGCATTCGGAGGTGACCCGGCCACGAGGGCAAGCCCGAGGATGGACCCGTCAACAAGTGAGTACCCCATTTTCCGGAGGTCCGCATCTGGTAAGAATCCGGTATATGGTGCCGGCTCGCCTCCTTTTTCTGCATTTACCGATGCAGTGTAACATTCGCAGGCAACAAACGGGTTTTCACCGGTATGCTGGTAGGCACTGCGGGCGTCATCTGCATTTTTTACTGCTTTTCCGGTAAGGGCATAGGTAACCGGCAGATGGTATGCGGTCTCTTCATACCATAGTTCACCGGCAAGTCCGCTTATTTTCTGCTTTAAAGATGCATTTCCTGATTTTATTGATTTTTCGACGTTTATCACCAGAATTCACCCTCGTTACCAGTCTATTGCCCGTCGTGACCCAAAATGGTTGTGTATAGGTATAGTGTAAATATCATTACGCGGTGAGCGAAAGAAATTAAGTCTCCCTGCCGCTCCTGAAGGTGCCCGGGACCCGCCAATTCAAACTACCCCCTGACTATCATGATATACTTATATACCTGTCTTCCAATGGTATTTCATGAGGAAAGGGATGAGATGACCATGAAGGTTGAGCGTGTAGCAGGAACCCCGAAAGGGAAGATAATGCTCTATGCACTCAGTACATGCGGGTGGTGTGCCAGGACAAAGGCACTTTTAACTGAGATCGGGGTAGAGTTTGATTATGTCTATGTCGATCTCCTGCCTCCCGACGATATGGAAAGAGCGATGACAGAAGTGGAAAAGTATAATGCGAAAGGCTCCTTCCCGACACTTGTCATTAAGGACAGCCTCTGCATTGCGGGCTTTAAGGAACAGGAGATCCGGGAGGCGCTCGGATGAATAATTCTACCGATCCGACTGATGATGAAGTCGAAAGAAGAGTGCAGCAACTGGAGAAAGATGCATCTGCTGGTGGTTATTTCCTCAATCCTGACGTGGAGTTTACAAAAAAACTTGTCCGCGGTCTCATGATGAATGAAAAGCGGTATTCATACCCTGCATGCCCCTGCAGGCTCGCTTCCGGCAGGAGTGAGGCAGATCTTGATATAATATGTCCCTGCGATTACCGGGATCCTGACCTTGATGAGTACGGGACATGTTACTGTGCGCTCTACGTATCAGAGGAAATACACAAAGGAAAAGCACCTGTTGGTTCAATCCCTGAACGACGACCGCCACGGTCAGAACGAGGCCAGGTACCGAAATCCAAACCCGGGCAGGGAACATGTAATGTCCCTCTGCCGGTGTGGCGGTGCCGTGTATGCGGGTATCTCTGCGCCAGGGAATCTCCCCCCCTCGTATGCCCGATCTGTAAAGTAAAGAAAGATCGCTTTGAACGGTTTCTCTGATGGCCGGGTAATTAAGACTGAAATAAACCCATTTCAGCAGTATGCAGAGATCCCCGATATCAATGATAAAATACTCGCGGATCTAATAGTTATGGAATGGCGGCATTGATAACAATAGAAATTGTCGGCCTGAAGGATTCATCCTGTTCCCCGTTTCCATGCGATATGACCAGGAGCTGCGGTCTTTATGACTGTCATCCGACGGGAAAATTACTCCCTGCCTACGAGGCGCTGCAAAGTGAATTAGGTAAAGAGTACGGAGAGCGTGTTGAGGTCAGGCTTACCCTGATTGATAAAGAAATTCCAGGTCATATAAGGGAGATCCTTGAAAATGAGTACCCTCCCCTCCCGATAATCATGGTCTACGGGAGACTGACACCCATCGGTAGGATATCCCTTCCCCTTATTCAAAAAGAAATAGAAAAAATAATTTCCTGATTCAGATAATTTTTGAGAGAGTTCCGGTTTCGAGATCGTAATAAAGCCCGTGTATCCCGATCCTGTTGTCACGTAATGCCGATTTGATGACCGGGTATGAATGTAAGTGTTCGATCTGGAGCCTGACATTTTCCTTCTCAATTTCGGTGAACCGGGCCCGTTCTTCTTCAGGAGAGGCGGGGGGATTTATCCTCTGATCGACCCGTTCTTTCGCATCCCGGGCATTGTTGAGCCACAGCGGAATATACGCGTCTGAGCTTTCCTTTTCAAGCGCTTTTATCGCCCCGCAGTCCGAATGCCCGCATATTACAATATCCTTGACTTTGAGATGAACGACAGCATATTCAAGGACCGTTGCAAAGTTCCAGTCATGTATGGGGACAATATTTCCAATATTGCGTTGTACAAAGATCTCCCCCGAACGTGCGCCGGTAACGCGTTCAGGGTCCACTCTCGAGTCTGAGCAACCGATCCAGAGCACTTCGGGACTCTGGCGGAATACAAGGTTTTTGTAATGCTCAATGTTCTCGTTAAAATCAGTATCTCTGAATTTCAGATTTCCAAGCAGCAAATTATCAATCATCGTAGTTCCCTCTGTCAGGATCCGGGTACCCGTAACGGATGCCTCAAATCTAAATGTAGGGGACATGAACATTAACCCTTCTGATTTCGACCTGTTGGTTTCACGCTTCAAAGGATACATTATTTCTCACCTTTTCCGCCCTTTTTTAATTTAAAAAGATTCATCATCGGGTCAGGACTATAGAAAAGCAGAAAAATCCCGTCTGCTGGCCCTGGCTCTCTGGTTTATTGAGGGTCCTTCGGAATGTATGCCTGTCTCATGCGATACTCCTTTCAAAAACCGGTGGTCATGAAAAATATACATGTAAGCACCCGATATGGCGAAATTGATTTTGCCCGTGGCATAGCCATCCTCATGATGGTCATATTTCATACGGTATTTGACGTAACTTTTTTCGGAATAGTCCCATTTCCAGTTTCAACAGGTTTCTGGAGAATATTTGCCATTTCAACGGCATTTTTATTTGTTTTCCTTGTCGGTGTCTCCCTCTCTGTCAGTGCTGCAAATGCCCGGAAAAAATTGAACAGGCGTGATTTCATTCTCAAATTTTTTTTCCGGGGCCTCATGATTTTTGGCCTCGGTCTTGCCATTACCATTGTGACATGGCTCTATCTTGGAAATGGGT
>JBFYKV010000170.1:0-3363 GCA_041305745.1 Methanoregulaceae archaeon
TAAAATCATGGGAATGTCGGTATCAGGGTTATTAAAAGAATATTTACATCAACCACTCAATATCTGTCATTCATCTGATTCGAGACCCCCCATCTCCTGATCAAGACAACCACGAGCATGACAATGATGACACATTCAAGGAGGACGATGACGACAATCGGCATATTTGTCAGCAGTGTGCAAAAGGAATTGAATGAAGAAAGGGCGGCAATCCGTGATTACATTAAGACGGATCCGCTTCTCGGGATTTACTTTGAACCTTTTCTCTTCGAGGATCTCCCTGCACTCGATCGTAAATCAGACGAATTGTATCTGAACGAAGTCGATGAATGCCCGATATATCTGGGAATTTTTGGTAACGAATATGGCTCTGAGAACAAACAGGGTTTTTCTCCTACAGAACTTGAGTTCGAACGGGCCACTGAAAAAAGCAAATACCGGTTAATTTTTGTGAAGGGAACAGATGACAGCAAGCGTCATCCGAAGATGCAGAGTCTTATCAGCAGGGCAACACCTCAGGTTGTGCGACGTCGTTTTACTACTACAGATGATTTGAAAAAAGAATTGTATGCAGCATTAGTCCAGTTTCTGTGTGACCGTAAAATTATTGCATGTAAACCATTCGATGAATCCCCCTGCCCCGGAGCGACGTTACATGACATATCCGATGACAAAATTGCATGGTTCATTCCTGTTGCAAAAAAAGAAAGAGGTTTCCCCCTCAGTCCAGGCACCCCGACCGGACAGGTATTAACACATCTTGATTTACTGGAGGGTTCCCAACCTTCCAATGCAGCAATTCTCCTGTTCGGAGTTAAACCCCGGAAGTTCATGCCAACCGCTGAAATCAAGTGCATGCACTATCATGGAACGGTTATTGCAAAACCGATACCCTCACATCAGATATTTTCCGGTACACTTTTTGATCAGATAGACCAGGCTACGGATTTTATTCTCTCCAAAATTAATCGCACGGTCCCACCCCGTGATTCAGCACCGGTCAGTGAAACAAGGTACGAGATTCCTAAAGAAGTGATTCAGGAAGCGGTAGTCAATGCGGTTGCTCATCGGGATTATACCTCGGCTGCAAGTGTGCAGGTAAGTGTTTTTTCGGATCGGATTGAAGTTCGAAATCCAGGCAGCCTTCCTCCGGACCTTACATTCGAAGACCTGAAAATAGAGCATAATTCCCGGCCACGTAATCACCGGATCGCTCTTCCTCTTTACCTCACGCACTATATTGAGAAAATTGGATACGGGACAATCCAGATGATAACCGGCTGCAAAGAATCTGGTCTTCCAGAGCCCGAATTTGCTCAAAGCGGCGGGGAATTTGTTGTTACGATCTGGAGAGACTGGCTGACAGAATCAGCTCTGACGGAACTGGGACTTTCCGAACGTCAGAAGAAAGGAGTTTGGTTTGTGAAGGAGAAGGGACGGATAACGAATACAGAATATCAAAATGTGACCGGAGTACTGAAGCGGGAGGCCAGCCGCGACCTGAAAGAGCTCGTTGATAAGGGTGTATTCGAAAAACCCGGAAGTGCAACCGGAAAGGGCACATATTATACACTCAGCAAAGGGGCCACAAAGGGGTCTAAGGGGCCACAATAATATTTTTTCCCGCCGAAAAATTCTATTCTTTCATGGATCAGTTAAACGGACACGCTTTTATAATCCAATTCTTCTCCCGTAAACAAAGGGGCCACAAAGGGGCCACAAAGGGGCCACAAAGGGGCCTAAGGGGCCACACCCGGGATGGTCTTTGACGATACTGAACGCCCGGAGGACCGGAAATTTATCGAGCCCGGCATGATAGCGGTGAAAACAATCCAGCGCCAGATTGGGTTTACCCGGGAGTACCAGGAGTTGGGATTAAAGCGGTCTGATTCGAAATCAGGGAGCTAAAAGGATGTATCAGCTCTCCGATGCAGGGAAAAAATAGGGAGTGACAGGCTCACCCCTGCATATCCGGAGCCAGGTCCTCCGCCAAGACAAATAACAGACCCTTGCTATTGCACCCGGAAATCACCGGGGTAAGGGACCGGAGGGGATGGTGTGAAGCTGCTGATCAATGAGGATATTCAGTGCACGGCCGGATGTGGAGAGCCGGGCGGTCCCGATTATTTCTGCCGTTTCAAGGAGCCGGACCGACCCGACACCGCCGGTGAGGGCCAGGTCAAGATCCTCATCACCGAGAAAGAACCCCCTGCTGTCGAGGTCCGACCGGATGATCAGGCATTGCTTGGCATATAGGTGCAGAAGAGCAGAAGAAGATACGGTATATCATCCCGATGCCGAACGCGTAACACCGAGATCGCGCTGGATTGGTGAAGGGAGGTGGAAAAGTGGGGTGATTGAATTTTTAAATATATTTGTGTATTTTTTGAATTGATTCGGGAATTTTAAGCCACTATCTCATATCTCACTATAAATAAGGATTAACAGAGATTATTTCCCCAGTCTTGGCGTCAATTTTTACTTCTCCACCCGCACATGTTCCAGGGATGACATAACCCTCAGGACAATCTCCTTCCCAATCCTTCGCAAATCCTGTCAATGTTACTATCCATACGCCCCCTCTCAATTGTGCTCTTGCAATGCCAGTCCAAGTTGCGGTTGGCCAGAGACCTTTTGCAATGCTTATTGCTTCATCCTTCGAAATCATTTTCGCTGGTGAAGATATATCAGGTTTTGAAAAATCCCGGAAATAACTACCGAATATCAGAAAACTGTCCGAAGACAACAAGTCGGAAATTGATATAGTGGAGAACGTCGAACTCCGGTGGGCACCCAGATTGTATATGCTCGGCAATGCCTGGGCATATCCCGCTGTCAGGGTCAATGAAAGCATGAAAATTACGAAAATTTTCATGGCTTTATTTCCTTGGTTCATTATTATCACCCCCTTATTAAAATGTTAAAATATAAAAATTAAGGTGAACAATGAAGTTATAGGATCACAAACAGCTGCCTCATTACCCCCAATTTTAAACCTCCCTCATTCCCCGATACAGTCACGCCAAAATACTCCTTTTACCAAATAACATCCTGTCTACCATAATTCCCGGGAACGCTGGTAGCAGGAGTGTCAAACAATGGCAGACTTTATTGAACAGACCGTCACCAGGACGGCAGTACGGAACCTGGCCGCACCCATCGCGGATGTCGCAACGTTCACCACCATCGGTTCCGAAGTCATCGCTACCAACCCGTTCGGGTGTACCGGATACGATGTCGGTGGAATACCGCAGGACGCGGTGATCAAGAGCAAGGAGGCCTACGTTGCCAAGGTTGTCTATGAAGACAACGAGGCAAAGGCTGTCGGGAACGCAACGGCAAAGTGCCCGACTGTCGCAGCCT
>JBFYKV010000171.1:0-10329 GCA_041305745.1 Methanoregulaceae archaeon
CAAAAACGGGGATATCATTAATACACTACATCACATTTTACCATTCATATTAACGCCTGGGTCTTCATGGACAGGTGTTCCGGAGAAACCCATGTCAGATCCCCCCGGCATACCGGAATCATAACTGCAGAATGGGCAGGAAGCATTAAGAGCAGAAGAAGACCTGTGGCAGATAACCTTCGACAGTATCCCTGACCTGAACAGAAAAAAAAGGAGCCAAAAGCTGGCATTTGAATGTTAATATTCGAACATATTCCCTTCTTTACAGTCCGGATATTATATAAAAATGTATATCATCGCCGGTGATGAGACCTAGGTTACGAATATTTTTCATGAATTGAAAGGCAGGTGCATAATGATATTACAATTCAGCCCTCTTTTTATTGCATCCCTTGCAGTGACCACGCTTATGGTCGCCATCACCTTCCTTACATGGCGCTTCCGCTCTTCGGTGCCCGGTAAAACTGCCCTTGCAATCATGGTCTGTGCATCGGTTTACTCTCTGCTCTTCGCATTATCCGTATCGTCCGTGGAACCTGCGGTAGGCGGATTTTTAGTCATTCTTCAGTTGCTGCCAAGAATTATTCTCCCCGTGCTTTTTTTTCTCTTCGTCCTTGTTTATATCGGAGAAATAGAGCAAATCACTCCCCGGACGCTTGTTCTGGTCTTCTGTATCCCCGTCGTCGTACTTCTCTTTGCATTCACTTCCCCCTTTCACCCCTGGTTTATAACTGATGTTTCTGCACAGATGGCAGGAGAGATCATGACCTACTCATTCACCCCCGGACCGGTGTTCTGGGTCAACGGTCTCTACTCCTTTTCACTGGTTATTGCAGGAATATCGCTTGCGGTGAGCAGGTTTGTACGTTCACCCCTTATTTACCGTATCCAGATTGCAATGGTCCTGATGGCTTTCGCCCTGCCGTATTTTATCCATATGGCCCTCCTTTTTACACAATTTTCAGAGGCGACAGTCCTCCTGTTCCAGATATCCTTCGCACTCTCCGGGATGGGGGTCTATATCGCAACATCTCGTTACCAGCTGCTCACCCTGACGCCGGTTGCATTCCCTGTCCTGTTCAGTCATATGACCGACGGGGTGATCATCGCCAATGCAGACGGTCTTATTATCGAGGCAAATCCTGCAGCGTCGCGAATCACCGGCAGGGACAGGGGCTTTCTCGTAGGCCGGCCGCTTTATCCCCTGCTTCCTGATACACCGGAGACCGGGCTGCGGAATACGATGCCCGGGAAAGAACCACTTACTGTTACCCTTCCACTTGAAGGGAAACCCCATTATTATGATCTTCATGTTATCCCGCTCATCAGACGGGGGAACGATCCCAACGGGACAATCATCCTGCTTCATGACAGCCATACTCGGCATATGACCGAAATCGGCCTCAGGAGGGCAAATGAGAAGCTCCATCTGCTTACATCGATTACACGCCACGATATCCTCAACACGCTGACGGTCCTCATGGGCACCCTTCAGTTGTCAAGGATCTCGCACGACCAGAAAAAGACCGCTTATTATCTTTCAGTTGCCGAGGATCAGGCCGGGCTGCTCAGGAGCCAGATCGAGTTTACACGGGATTACCAGACGCTCGGACTCTCCCTGGCACAGTGGCAGAATGTAAAAGATGCGATAGATGCAGTTATTCCCTCAACGTCTGCAGTTAAGGTTCACATCGATCCAGGACTTTCTGAAATCCGGCTGTATGCTGATCCCATGTTTGGGCGGGTTTTTTACAACCTGTTTGAGAATTCAATCCGGTACGGGGGCTCCCTGATTGAAATAAGGATCTTTTCGGAAATGATGGACGAGTGCCTTATCCTCATATACCAGGATAACGGATGCGGGATCGCGAAGGAAGATAAAGAGAGGATTTTTGAGAAGGGCCACGGCAAAAACACCGGTCTTGGACTCTTCCTTGCACGGGAAATCCTTGCCCTTACCGGGATAGAGATCAGGGAGACCGGAATACCTGGAAAAGGAGCCCGTTTCGAAATCAGAGTACCGGAAAGCATGTACCGGTTTAATACAGTTCAGGAAGAGAAATGAAAAGTCTGATTAATACGGACCGGCATCTGGATTGTGGTGCAGGGAATCTTTGCAATGCAGGCATTGATCAGGGATATAATACACGGATGAGAACAGTAATTTCCGCAGGATATCGTGATCGAGTGGAAAGAGTATCAGAACTGCCAGAGGGGATGGATTACTCATTTTCCAGGGGCAGGTCGATTCATTATCCTTTGTAGGTATGAAATGAATATAATAAAATCCGCAGATGACAGGGAAAGCAGAAAATAAATCCCGTTTTTGGGAATAAGAGAGAATGAATTGTTTAATAAATGAATTCTTTATTATAGTGCGGTAGTGCTGTCCTTATCTCCGTCCTTATCGTCTCCTTCCGGGTTTTTCCCCATCCCGTAGTGTTTCTTTAAAAATTCACGCACTTTTCCGGATTCGACCCATCCCCTGTCGAGACGCGATATTATCCTGTCGATCTCGAACGCCTGTTCGAGGATCTTTTTGTTCACCTCGGTCGGTTCCATGTCCGCAATCCCGACAATCACTGAAAGCGGGTTTCTTACCTGGTCATTTAATATTGCAAGTTCGGAAAAATTCTGCTCGATCTGGGAGAATGCCTCTCGTTTCAGTTCTTCGAGACGTGCCTGGTCGGTTATATCATGGAGGACCTTGACATACCCGGTTGTATTTCCTTCTTTATCCTTCATTGCAACCGTGCTGAGAGAGACGGGAATCTTTTTCCCATTCTTTGCGTGCTGGATAACATGCCCATGCCAGATGCCCTCTTCACGGCTGATACAGTAGTGTTCGAGTCGGTCAGTCCCGGTAAATTCTGTTTTGAGGACATCTGCAGGATCTCTGCCCAGGACTTCTTTTTCCGTCCATCCAAAGAGGGTTTCCGCCATCGGGTTCCATGACAGGATCCGGTAACCGGCGTCAATCGCAATAATCGCCTCGGAGACAACGGCAAGGATGCCGGCCTGGAATGCAATCTTTTCGTATGCCTCCTTAATCTCGGTTATATCAATAAATGAGGCCATCATGCCAGTTGGTTTCCCTTCCTTATCCCTGACCCCTGAAACAGAAAGTTGCGCGTAAAACGAGGTCCCGTCCTTACGCACCGGTTTGACTTCACCAGTCCAGCTTCCTTTCTTCCTGACGGAATCCATGATCTTTGGAATTAATTCAAGTTCACGTGCACTGGCATGCCCAAAATAATCGATGGGTTTGCCGATAACTTCAGCTACGTCCCCGTATCCGAACATGAGCAGAAATGCATGGTTTGCATAAGTAACCCGGCCGGACAGATTTGCAAGGGTTATCCCGTTGACAGAAGAATTCAATGCTAAACCCTTGATCAGGAGGTCATTTTCTGCTGCTTCCTGCAAGATCCATGTCCTGATTGATTTTATTCCAAAAGCCATGTCTGCGGCCATCTGGCCGAGCAGGGCAATTTCCTCGGTATCGAATGAGTCTTCATTGTCAGAATAAATGACCAGGAAGAGCGATGGCTGCCCGTTTGTCCGGAGAGGGAAGGTGATAACTGACCGGCAGACCGGGCAGATGTCACATATCCGCTTTACCGGGTCATCGTGCGAATGTGACCCGCATTTCTCTACCCAGGGGTGACCTGTTAACGATGCATTTCCGGCAAGGACTGCCTCCGGTATAAGCGGCTGTTTTTTTATGAGAATATCCGGCATCGTCGTGTCAGCTGCGCTGGCAGATGCGACAGGGACCAGCTCCTTGTGATCACCGGTAGTGCTGAATTCCCCGATAAATGCGAGAGGGTAATTTCCGGAAGTGACGAGGGTAGAACAGATAAGGTCCATAAGTTCCTGTTCGTTTCCGGTCCTGACCAGGATACTGTTACAGTCACTGATGACCTTCAAGGCACGGTTCAGTCTTGAAAGGGCCATTTTTTCTTTTTCGAGTTCCCCGGTCCGGTCTTTTACCGTCCATGCGAGTCTGGAATGGGATATAATCATCATTATTATGATAATCATGACAAGGAAGACAACAACGAACCCGGATATCCAGAATACCATCATTTCATCCCGGACCGAAGCACTCCACCCTCCTGCAGGAATCGCACCGATTTCCCAGAACTCATTGTGAATCAGGACACGGCGGATTACAGGGGTATTCTCAAATAAGGCGGGATCGCCGGAAAATACGGTTCCGTCAGAATCACGGATGGAAAGAACTAATCCATCGGTACCGTGAGGTACCAGTGCTTCCGAGAGGAGCGGAGGAATGTCAAGCACCATGGTCACAAGCCCCCAGAATGTCCCGTTATTTTTAACCGCCTTTCGTAAGATAAGGGCCTGACCGCCCTGGCGCAGTTCATACGGGCCGCTTATAATCGTTTCACCGGTATGTATCGCATTTTGCACATCTGCCTTCACCTCAGGGCGTGTATCATTGAGAAGGTCATGACCCTGTACATTCTCGTTCCCTTCGAAAGGATAGACCCAGGTCTGAACACCTCCGGGTGCAATGCCGAAATTCCTGATTCCTGTCGCTTCCGGGTAGATCTCAGCCAGGTAACTGGTAAAATCCTCATATTTTTCTTCCTGGACCGAGATCTGGACATGGGCTGCAACACCGGAAAAAATGATGAAACGTTTCTGCAGGGTACTTTCAAGGTTGTTCCGGTAAAGGACCAGCTGATCATCTGTTGCAATGCGTTTATCTGCGATAAGACTCTCCTGGTAGATGAGAGATACCTGCCATAGCACCAGGCAGAGTACGAGCAGGGCTATAATCAGGCAGATAACGGGATGTGCCCTCACGCTATTCCGGACCGACCGGATGGTACCTTCGTTATTTCCGGGATTTCCAGTCATGTAATAATCCTGCCACCGCCCCTCCGTGGTGGCGCCGGGATATACCGGATTTCTGAAACAGGTGTGTGTTTACAGACTGAATACTATCATGTAACACTATTTATAATAGACGATGAACCTGATTTTACGTAATGCGCTTAAAAACATGGATGCCGGAACATTTGAATAATTCATTCTTATGGGAAGAAAAAGTACTGACCGGCCAATACAGGATATTACACGGTACCGGAAGAGAACTATCTGGAAAAAAAGATACCGTTTTCATCCTTCTTCTTGCCGCATCCGGATAGTGAAATAAAAATTGAACAATCCGTAAATTACGCCATAAAAAATAAAAAAGGCTCGATCCCCTGTCTATCAGCTTATCCAGATCAGTAAAGGCAAACCTTATTGCATCACAATAAGTATACACCGGTACTCATGAAACTCCGGTCAAAGGTACTGATCCTGTATTTATGCATTGCATTACTGGTACTGGTATTCGTCGGCGGAGTCCTCCCTGCATCACTTCATAAGCAGAACCTCAATACAATCTCTGATAATTCCATTTCCCAGCTCAGGCACATGGAATACGCCCTTTCGAGTTTTATCGGGAATGTCAGGTATGATGTCCTCGAATTGTCTGTCAATGATGAAGTCCGGAGCCCGGATGATACGGGTTTTACAAATTTTCTGAATGCATCAGAGGAGACATTCCAGTACTCAATCAGCCCCCCTGAACAGGAGATTATCGATACGTTCCAGGATTACCAGACGACACACCCGTATGTCAGCTCGGTATATATGGGCAGGGAGAACGGTGCATTCGTCCGGGCATACCCGAGAGCCCGTCCGACTGCATACGACCCCCGTGAGAGGCCATGGTATATCCATGCAAAAGAGCATCCCGGTCAGATTTCAGTAACAGATCCCTACGAGGCGGTCACTACTCCTGATGTGAACATCGGGATAGTCACCCCGCTTACCTACCCGAACGGGACGATATACGGGGTTGTGGGTGCTGATATCACGCTTTCCAGCCTGACGAATTATATCTCGCAGTTCAATGTCGGACATGACGTCGAGATGATACTCGTTGATAAAGAAGGAACGGTTCTCGCGAGCAGGAATTCTTCAATGCTTTTTGGGAATGTCGCGGATATCATTCATGACCAGACCCCTGCGTTTCTTGCCACTGATGACGGTGTTCTTGTCCTTAACGGATCCTATCTTTTTTATTACACCTCTCCGGAACTCGGGTGGAAGATCGGGGAGATTGTCCCGTTCAGTACCATTGAAAAGGAGATCAACGACTCTATCATACGGATCCTCCTTTTTGTCCTGTTCGCCCTGATCCTTCTTAGTGTTATCACGCTCTTCGTTCTCGATTATACCGTAATCCGGCCCCTGGCAAACCTGACCGAGGTGAGCAGGAGGATTGCCGAGACCGGGAACCTTGACCAGACAATCGAGACCGGTGGTGCCGGGGAGATAGGGAGCCTCGCACGTTCGTTCAGGGCCATGGTCGGGAAGATCCACACTGAAGAGCGGGGGAGAAAACTAGCACTTGCCGAGCTTGAAGAGTACCGCGACCACCTTGAGCTGGTCGTCGCGGAACGTACCAGAGAACTTTCGGACGCAAACGAACGCCTGCAGGAACTCGACCGGCTGAAGTCCATGTTCATCGCGTCGATGAGCCACGAGCTTCGGACCCCGCTCAACTCCATTATCGGGTTTACCGGGATCCTGGCGAAAGGGATGGCAGGGGAGATCAATGATGAGCAGAAGAAACAGCTTGGCATGGTTCAGGACAGCGCCCGGCACCTGCTCGCCCTTATCAACGACGTAATCGATATCTCCAAGATCGAGGCGGGAAAGATCGAAGCAGGGATATCGACGTTTGACCTCGCTGATCTCATTATGGAAGTGGGCAATACTGTCAGCCAGGCAGCAGAGGACCAGGGCCTTCTCCTGAAGATTGATATTCCCGGACCAATTCCTGTCACCAGCGATGAACGCCGCATTAAACAGATCATTTTGAACCTTGTTTCCAACGCGATCAAGTTTACCGATGAAGGGCGTATCGACGTTACCGTCAGGCAAAAAGGTAAGGCCGCAGAAGTCAGTGTCAGGGATACCGGCATCGGTATCGCAAAGGAAGATCTGGAGCACCTCTTTCGCCCCTTTGTCAGGGTCGTAGTGCCAGGCAGGATAACAGAGGGGACGGGGCTGGGACTGTACCTGTCAGCGAAACTTGCCCGGTTCCTCGGCGGGGAAATTACCGCGGAGAGCAAGCCGCGTGAGGGAAGCGTATTTGTTTTTACTTTCCCGGTAGTATACGAGAAACAGGAGGATACATGACAAAAGTGCTGGTCATCGAGGACAATGAAAAGAACCGTTACCTCATCTCATTTCTTTTGAAAGCAGAAGGATACGAGGTGATAGAGTCAGTTACCGGAGAAGACGGGGTAGAGAGAGCAATCCGTGAACAACCCGGCCTGGTCCTTATGGATATTAATCTGCCGGGTATCGACGGGTACGAAGCAACCCGGCGGATCAGGGCCTCGCCATCCGGGCAGAATATCCCCGTCATTGCGCTGACATCATATGCGATGACCGGAGACCGTGAACGGGCCCTTGCAGCCGGATGCACCGGCTATGTTGAAAAACCAATCAATCCTGATACCATCATGGACGAGATAAAAAAATTCCTTCGATAATTATATTGCACCTGAATGGAAGGCTATGTATATATACAGGATTATATGCCCTGTAAGAATCCGGAGTGGTTCCGTTAAAAGTCCTGTTCCCGGCTGAATCGGCCTGGTGAAATCTATAAACAATTATCTCCTGCACTACTGTGAACATTCAGGAACCGTCTCCAGACATCCCCGTTGAATCACCGGAAAAGGAAAAAGTATCATGGAAAAGAACAAAGGGAGTCCCGATAAGGAAAAACGTGCCAGGATCCTGATTGCAGACGATAACATTCAGAATCTCTATCTGCTGGAAGTGATGCTCAAAGGTGCAGGGTATGAGGTAGTCACTGCAAAGAACGGTGTGGAGGCATTAGAGAAACTCCATGAAAGCCGGTTCGACGGAATTGTTTCTGATATATTAATGCCACGGATGGATGGATTCAGGCTGATCAGGGAGTGCAAAAAGGATCCTGAGCTCAGGCAGGTCCCGTTCATTTTTTACACCGCAACCTACACGGAAAAGAAAGATGCAGAGTTCGGGCTCTCTCTCGGGGCGATCCTGTACATCTTAAAGCCAATGGAGCCTGAAGAGCTCCTCAAGCAGATCCAGGAGGCATTTTTAGATCACATCCGCTCCCCGAGAGATTATACCGTTCAACCGGTACCGGACGAACTGACGTTCAATCGTGAATATATGCAGAGAGTCGGTGCGAAACTGGAGAAGAAAGAGCGGCTCCTCAAAGAAACCGAGCAGAACTACCGCAACCTTGTAGAGAGCATTTCCGACACCCTTTTTACCCTCAGTCCGGATTACACCATCTTATATATAAGTCCGGTCGTGAGGACATTCGGACTTGCAGCGACTGAAGTGACAGGGAGGGCATTCCTCGACTTTGTTGATCATGAGGATACTGCCAGGGTCAGTGAAGCAGTCGGCCCCGTCCTTTCAGGCAGCGATGCCGAGATCGAATTTCGCATCCATAACCGGTCAGGGGATGTATTCTATGTTCACGTCTCTGCACGGCCGGAATTAAAAGACGGAAATGTTATCGGCATCGCCGGCATCATGAAGGATATCACAAGTAAAAAGGACCTTGAACGACTGAAAGTTGAAGCATTTAAGAAGATTGAAGAGAATCTCATCCAGATGGCCATATTAAATGACCAGATAAGAAACCCGCTTGCAGTCATCATGGCGTCGGCTGATCTTATCGGTGGTACCGCTGCAGAGACTATCAACCAGCAGGTAAAGGAGATCGATGCCATGATCGGAGAAGTTGACCGGAAATGGCTGGAATCCGAAAAAGTCAGGGAATTTCTGAAGAGATATTATGGAGTAACGGGATAGGAAACGGGAAAGGTCCTGCCCGCCTGAGTATATCAGAAACGTAATAAAAACGAAATAATTGTAATAATATACCATTCGCTTCACCTGCCATCGTTAAATTACCAGAGAACAGGCGATACCGGACCTGATTCACAGGTCCACATCTGCACACCACTTCCAGCCGTCCTCTCTCCTGGGGAAATATTTATTTTCACCGGTTCGCATCCATTCCATATCGGTCAGGGAATACTGGCGTACAATCGTTCCCCCTGCCTGCTCCACGATTCGCGTCATATCAGTGATATGGTAGGGAAACACTTTTTCAAGCCCGCATGCATCCATGATGCAGCGGAATACTCCCTTTGGCAATGCCTCCCGCCCCGGTGAGAAATCGCCGCAGGGCTGCATATACTCGATGACGGCACGATTCCGCCTGTCTGGTGTGGAGAAGTGGCAGAGCAGGTGAGTAATCGTATCAGGCGGGAGGTAATAGGTAATACCTTCGAGGATGAGAATCGTGGGGAGCATGGAAGGTGGTTCC
Organism: Methanoregulaceae archaeon; assembly: GCA_041305745.1. Classification (GTDB taxonomy): domain Archaea; phylum Halobacteriota; class Methanomicrobia; order Methanomicrobiales; family Methanospirillaceae; genus UBA467. The sequence goes on from JBFYKV010000171.1 coordinate 9,434, forward strand.
GGCAATATCCGCTGGAGGTCGGTCTGGCTGTTGATATCGGCAGAACTACATTTCAGCCGGTGTGATTCACCAGGAACAAGGCGTTGGTAAATCTTCTTTTTTTCCTGCATACCGGCAATGTCAAACTCGATAACCTCTGCGAGTTTGTCTGAATTCCATTCCTCGATCAGCTGGAGAGCGAGCGGGGACATCCCTGCCGCCGGAATGACAACCCTGCAGGGACAGGGTGAAGCAGCAATGTGAACGGATGCAAGGTGATGGACCAGGAATTTGCGGTCAAGGACCACCTCCCCGTACCACGGACAGATAAAATCGCACTGTTCCTTTAATTCTACCCCTGAAGAAAGGTCCAGTTCGTTCATGAATCTCCCCGTTATCCCCTCAGTGTAGAGTGGAGCTGCCATGATCATGACGAGTGCTGCGCTCGGCTGCATGGCGGTACGCTTTTTTTCCGACGGCATTCCCTGTGTCATTACGGGTGTCTCCGGAAGAGGATGTGCACTCCTGGTATATCTATTTTGTAATGGATAACCTGGAGTGGTCGCAGAGCATTCTTCGTAATTATCATCCGGATCTTTGCAAAAGATCCCGTTGATACGTGGCTGCCAGCAAAGGTGCCAGGTACGTCGTCACTCATCTTTTAAATCCCGCATTACAGAGCCTTGATAATAATCAGGGTAATATCGTCTGCCTGTGGCTGATCCCCTGCGAACCGGTTGATCTCGTCGAAAATATGCTTCCGGATCTCACGGGCAGGGAGCATGCGGGTCTCACGTATCACCTTTACGAGACGTGCCTGCACAGATAAATCCTGGCAGGAGAAGTGCAGTATACCGCTGGACAGCAGGGCTTAAATTACGGGTCAGGGCAGGAAAGAGGGGCATATTTCCCGGGGG
>JBFYKV010000172.1:0-15010 GCA_041305745.1 Methanoregulaceae archaeon
GGTAAACGCAAATTCATTTGAAAACAGGGGCACTGCCTCAGTTTCTGATATAACCCTGGAGAAACCGGACGGCATGATGCAGGGGCTGTTCCATGTAATTTCCATTCTCTTTACCGCGGGAATGCTGGTCCTGGGAGTCGTAATAATACTGGTCGCTCCTGCCCGTTTCGCTGCTGTCACCGGCGAGGTGAAGAATTCACCCCTGTTAAAGACGGTAGTCGGTTTCATCGGGATCCTCACCGGCATCATTATTCTTGTTATCATCGCCCTGACGATTGTTGGCCTCCCCATCGCACTAATCTGCGGAGCCCTGTTTTTTATTGCACTTGTCCTGTCCACACTCTTTGTCTCTGCGGCATTTGGGGATTATATCCTGAAACTGGTAAAAAAAGATCAGAAACCCCTGCGTTCATTTATTACCGGTTTTATCATTCTCAACCTCATATTTTGGATCCCTCTCGCAGGTGCAATAATTCTTGTTATCAGCATCTCGCTTGGTTTTGGAGCAATAATCTATGCACTCCACAAAAACCAGGCCGCGATATGCGGAAAAACAGAATAAATACTTTTTTTGCCTCCCCGCCGTTTTGTAGGGGTTGTTGAGAACCCGGTTCTTTGAGGGAGGGCTGATTAGCCACTGAATCGCCGCCCTCCTCGAAAAAGATTACCAATATGGCCCTTAAGTGTGTAATTCACCGACAAGATCTGGTGACCGGAGGTCACCCCGGGTCGGGGGCGGCGACGTTCATCGTATTGTGAATATCTACGTAACAACCCCGGGATATTTTCGCTCGCTTTAAAAACACCCATGAAAACTATGTTCACAGGCCTTACTTATGAAAAACAAGGGGATTTTAATGCCAAATTGTATCCACACGATAAAGCGACGACCCCCTTTTTTGGATATGCGAGCGATCATGATAAAAACATCCATGGGAAGCAGGTCTTCTTTATTCTAATTGTATACCATGATCAGTTGTTGACGATTCACAAGAACCCTGTCTGACCCCGGGGGATACTCTGAATGCAATACCCCTTTCAGCGGGCTTTTTTTAAATTTGCAGTATGGATACCTTGAAATATAACCATGAGCAATTAGGAGTTGTGTGTCTTCTGCATCATGCGACTCTCAAAAAAAGAGCGGAATGATGCCTGACCCGTGAGAAAAATCCGGAAGTGCCTTCATCCTGACGCCGGTTTCCCCGGCTTTTTCTCGGTGAATTAATAATGTGAGCTGTGGTGACCATGTCAAACAATAAAGACAATCCCGGGACCTGGGTCTCTGAAATTGAGCGGGCAAAAATGTCCCTGATGAATCCCTCATTGATAGCCCAGAAGCTGGAGGACAGGACCATCGATGAGGTAGCCAGACCAATCATTGAAGTGACCTTAAAAGAAGGGGTTGAGACGGTGTGGGACCGCTTCGAGATCCAGCAGCCTCCCTGCAGGCACTGCGAGTCAGGGGTGTCCTGCAGCAGGTGTGCAATGGGCCCGTGCCGTATTATTCCTCCCGCGAGAGAACGCGGTGTGTGCGGGGCCGGTGCTGATCTCATTGTGGCCCGTAACCTGCTTGATACCCTTACCACCGGTGCTGCGGCCCATTCGGACCACGGCAGGGAGATTGTGGAAACACTCCACAAGACTGCCATCGGGGAGTCTGACGGTTATATTATTACCGATATTGATAAAATGAACCGTCTCGCTGCAGAATATGGCCTGGAAACATCAGGGAAACCGGTAAATGACATCGCCCGCGACCTTTCACTCGCAATGATGGAAGAATTCGGGATGGTGAAAAACACACTCCGGTTATCAGCCCGTGCTCCTCCGCAGACGAGGGAAATATGGAAAAAATGCGGTATTACCCCCCGTGGTATCGACAGGGAAATTGTCGAATCAATGCACCGTATCCACATGGGGGTCGGTGCAGATTATGCAAATATGCTCCTGCAGGGATTACGGACATCTCTTGGCGACGGCTGGGGCGGATCGATGCTCGGGACCGATGTGTCTGATATTCTCTTTGGAACGCCGCAGATCAACACGTCTTCTATCAATCTCGGCGTCCTGAAAAAGGACTACGTGAATATCTCGCTTCACGGGCACAATCCAATCCTGTCAGAGATGGTAGTCAGGGCAGTCGACGACCCCGATATCAGGAAACTCGTTTCAGAAATGGGTGCAAAAGGTGTGAACCTTGTCGGGTTATGCTGTACCGGGAACGAGCTGCAGATGAGAAAAGGGATTCCAATGGCAGGGAATCATTTCAACCAGGAGCTTGTCATCGCAACAGGGGCACTCGAAGCAATGGTTGTCGACTACCAGTGCATATTCCCGTCACTCCCGCGGACTGCAAGCTGTTACCACACAAAGGTGATATCGACAAGCGGGAAATCAAAGGTCCCCGGCGCAATACATATGGAAATCCACCCGGAAAATGCATATTCCGTGGCAAAAGACATATTGAGGCTTGCAATTGAAAATTACCCGAACAGGAACCCTGATAAGGTAACTATCCCGGGAGCACCGGTCAGTGTGATGACCGGCTTCTCTGTCGAAGCAATAAAGAAAGCGCTCGGCGGGACATGGAAACCCCTCGTCGACGTGATAGCGTCCGGAAAAATCAGGGGAGCAGTCGGCATCGTCGGGTGCAACAATCCAAAAATAAAACATGACTATGGTCACGTCAACCTTTCAAAAGAGCTGATCAGGCGGGATATCCTCTGCGTTGAGACCGGGTGCGCCGCGGTTGCCTCGGGAAAGGCAGGGCTGCTGCAGCCTGAAGCGGCAGAACTGGCAGGGCCCGGATTAAAAGAAGTCTGTCAGACCCTTGGGATTCCCCCGGTGCTGCACATGGGCTCATGCGTTGACTGCTCCCGGATCCTTGTCCTCCTCGCCGAACTCGCAAACACGTTAAACGTGGGGATACACCAGCTGCCGGTTGCCGGAGCCGCCCCTGAATGGTACTCCCAGAAGGCGGTTTCAATCGGAAGTTATTTCGTTGCATCGGGAGTTTTCACGGTGCTCGGGGTTATGCCAAAGATATCGGGGAGCCCGAATACGGTAAAACTCCTGACGTCTGACCTGAATGAGGTAGTACATGCAGCCTTTGCAGTCGAGCCCGACCCGTTCAGGGCTGCAGAGATCATCTCCACCCACATCGAACAAAAACGGTCTGAACTGGGAATCTGACCCCACTGAACATGGCTGGCGAAAGAGAGCGTCTCGTCCGGGTTGCAACGGACCTGAAGAATAAAACACAGCCCGGGCCGTCCGGCTTCCGGATCGTTATTACCGGGAAGGGGGGAGTGGGAAAGACCACGCTGGCTGCAACCCTTGCCCACCTTTTCTCTTCAGAAGGCCGTCACGTACTCGCAGTCGATGCCGACCCGCAGCAAAACCTTGCATATTCACTTGGATACCCGATCGAAAATTCGCGGGATATTGTCCCTCTCTCCAGAAACGTTGATTATATCGGAGAAAAGGTCGGGGCCCGCCCTGGTGGAGGGAACGGGCAGCTCCTCTGTCTCACCCCCGATGTATCGGATGTCGTGGAGAGATTCGGAGTGAATATATCCGACGGCATTGACCTGCTCGTCATGGGGACAATCCGGCGTGCCGGCGGGGGGTGCCTCTGTCCTGAAAATACCCTGCTTGAGAGCGTGATCCGTTATATCCGCCTTCGGGAAGATGAGATTATCCTTCTTGACACACAGGCAGGGGTGGAACATTTCGGGAGATCCCTTGCAGGAGGTTTTCTCCATTCGGTTATCCTCGCCGAACCAACGTTCAATTCGCTCTCGGTTGCAAAAGATTCAGCCCGGTTTTCTGCCCAGTTACTGATACCATCCATTCACCTCGTTGTCAACAAGACCCGGAATGAGAAAGACCGGCAGAAAGCAATGCATTACCTGGGTAACAGTCATCCTTTTTCCACGGTATGGTTTCTCCCCCGGGACGAACAGGTGATCGAACACGAACCCGATGTACGAGCCCTGTTAACGGAGCCATCCCGTTACGTGCATGATGTTAAAAGACTGGCTGAAGCACTGATGAAACCATGAAACAAAGTTAAAGGTATACAGATTTTTCAACCAATCAAATTAAAAGCCGGGTCCGGCATCCCTGACGTTTCTTTTACATTCCCTGCCATTGCAAAATTCTTCCTTTTTTATCAGTTTACGGCATAAATCGAAAGATATAAGGTGATATAACCAGACATTCGATTATATGTGTGCCCGCTTTTTTGACAGGTTTTTCAAACCACGTCCCCATATTGTGGAGAGTCCGCCACCGCCATCGATTGCACACGGTCCCGGAGTATATGTGCCGGAATTCAAGGTAAAACCATATTTTATTGTCGCATCGGTGGAGATGGGAAATACTACCACCAAATGTATCCTCACCGGGGTGAACCTCGAGACCGGAATGAGTTATGTCATCAACAAGACCGTGAAGATGAGCCGTGATGTCAGAAAACCGAAACCGGGTGAAGAGGTCTTTGGCGAAACACTCGACGGCACGCTCCTTACGAAGGAATCAGTCACCGATCTTGTACGGGATACCCTGATCAAGTGCCATAAGGATGCACATCTCGATATTCAAAAAGACCTCGATTTTGTCGTTCGGAGCACCGGTGTCGTCGCCGCAATGGATTCCCCGGACCAGGTCGGGGTTTTTGTCCTGGCACTGGCGAACGGCTGCCTGAATGCAGGTGTCCCTCCGAGAAAAATGACCCCGCCGATGTCAAAGGCAAACCAGGCGCAGAAATTACAACCATTCAGCTATGCTGACAAGGTAGTCTTTATCGGGGCTGTCGCAGGGGTCGTTCCGCCGGTCGGCAGTACAGGAGTCGAGATGGTGGCCAACGAAATGGAAGGGGAGCTTGCCATGGCCGGGATAAAGGAAGGTGCCAAGTGGACTGAAGTTGATTTCAGGAACCCCTGTATATCCATTGATTTCGGAACGACACTCGACGGCAGGATAACAAGCGATGTAGCACCAGATGACATAAACCCGTTTGCAAAAACAGTGGGTAATTTCTGCGGGCTTGCAGGAGCTATCCCGGACGCAATTGTAAAAGGCACGGGGCTTGTTGACAAGAACAACGGGACAGCACTCGATGTCTTTGGTGACCGCAGTGTCGTCAGTGAATTTTCCCTCAAGGGTCAGAGTGACGTCGTAAAGCGGTATGTTGAACGGTGCGACGAGCTTATCGATATCAGGATCGTACCGCCGGAGAGGAGAAGATTCGGGAGGGTCCCGGTGTATGCAGATGTTGCAAAAGAATCGGGGGTTGCGCTGATCGGGTGCGATGCCGGTGAAAACGGGAGCAATCTCGGGAAATTAAAAGAAATTGGTGCGGAAATCCATAAGAATTATAGTTTAAGTGTTCTTAATGATGTAATTGACCGCGTATGTGCCAGGATGGCCCTCCGCCTGATTGATGTCACTGCAGAACAGGGAATGGTATATCCAAATTCATCCGTCGGGTTTACCGGCAGGGCTGCGATATCTGGGAGAAAACCGGAATACATTCTTGAAGGCCTGACAGAGAGAGCATTCTTTGAAAATCCCAATGATAGACTTGTATTTGTGGATGACGGACTTGCAAGGGGAGCTGCACTCATGGGGCGGTGTATGAATTCCCTTGGCAAACCGAAAAACCCAATTGGCGGCGTCCGCGGCGGCCCTTGCATCATGGCCAGGCGGATCAAAGTAGGAAAATAATACGCTTGAGGAATTAATATGGCAGACAACCCTATAAAAGACATGAAAAATGAACCCCCTTCAGTGAAAAAAGAAGAGAAAGAGCAATTATTTGACCTGCTGCTGCCTCCCGGAGTTCCGCGAAAAATTATTGCTGATGTTCTCAAACAGTTTGATGTAGAACTCGTCGAGCGGAAAAAACGTCTTTATTTTGCAAATATGGATGGCGATGAACGAGATCTTCTCGCATTCCGGGGCAGGCGTGAAGAGGTTGAAAAGGCAGAAAAATTCATTTTCAAAGAGCTGCAGGAATTTATCGGAGAGAAATAATCAGGCCCGGATGAATGCTCTCATTCCAGGCAGTTTTCCTTTTTTTAAAACCTCTCATCAATGGACCGGATTTTTCACCATTCCTGCCTTAAAGGTCAGGTATTTTTCCGGCAATATACCATGCATGGACCGCAAGTAGCAGGTATACGACGAGGAGGAGCGGGTACGAGAAGAATTCCCCCTGGTGTACTACCATCCAGAGCGTCAGGTAGACATCGACCTGGAACACGACTACTCCCCACCATTTGCCAAGGTAAAGGTACCCCATCCCGGGCAGCAAAAAATTAAGAACTGCAGAAGCCAGCGGATTTTTCCGGATTTTCGGGCGTTTGGAGAGGCCCTGGGGAAGATAACGGAGAGGAAGACCACATCGTGGCGATGCGAGTACGGTCTCCCAACGGACATGTTCATCAGCGTCCCGGAGTGCCCTTACGAGCGAGGGTATCGCACTCTCACTCCCAATCCTGCCAAGGGCTTTGACGACTTCCAGCCGGACTGACGGGTCGTTATCCCGGAGGGCAAGGCGGAGTGCCCTGACCGAATCTTCCCCGTACGAGACCACGGAATCCCAGTCCAGCCTGGCGACATCATAGAGAGCCGCCTGTGCACTATTCTCAGGTTTCCATCCAAGTTTTTTGTCGTGACTATCCGCCGCTTTTACGATAAAACGACATCCTTGCAGTATGACAACCGGAACGCTGAAATGGAAAAGATCTTCTAAGATCGGAATATGCCTGCACACGGTCCCCCCCTGCAAACTGCAGACCTGTGTATGTACTTTTGGACGTTACTTGTATAGTCCTATCAGTATATGATAAAGCTTATGTAAATATTGAAATATAATACATGCAATACTTCTTCCAGAATGTTAAAAAAGCCTGAAATAGTTACAATTTTTACTTATTTAAAAACACCTGTGAGAACTATGTTCACAGGCCTTACTTATGAACACCAATGGGACTTTCATGCCAAAAATCAGAAGTCTTTTACTCCTGTATCGACCATGGCTCCTCTTTCACAATTTTCATATCGAATCCCGGGAAATTAAAAGGGAATAACATCTACAAGGATTCGCTTCAATGACCCTCTACATTGCCATCGATGACACCGACATTCTTTCCTCCCGTGGTACAGGAAGGCTTGCCCGATCCATTGCCGGATCAATTTCTGAATCTGGATACACCGTATCGGTAAGCCGCCACCAGCTCTATGTTCACCCCGATATCCCATACACATCGCATAACAGCTGCGCAGTAATTCATATCGAATCCGACGAATGCCTGCCTGATACTCTTTTTTCAATCGCAAGAGACATGGTCCTTGATGATTTCATCGAGGGATCGGACCCCGGGATTGCATGTGCGGCAGATCACCAGGTCACTGCCGGCATTGTCGGTTTCGGGCTTTCTGCAAAAAAGACTGTGCTCACACAGGACAGAGCGCGATCGGTCGCACGGGAGGCCGGCCTGCTTCTTGAAGGGCTGGGGGGAACAAACGATGGTATCATTGGGGCCCTTGCAGGTCTTGGTCTCGCAGCACCCGGTTGCGACGGCCGGTATGTGATGAAAGGCAGGCTCAGGCAGATATCCGGAGAGACAACCGTCGAGACGGTTCTAAGCGCAGGAGTTGACGAAGTTATCACAAAGGACGGCCTTTCCTTAAAGACAGGCACTATTATCGTCAGAAAATTTCCTAAGCCGAGCAGGGTCAACAAAAACGCCATTCTTTACGTGGAAGAAAGAGACGGCATTTACCACGAAACCGTGAGAGATTAGTACCTTTTTTGTTTCCTGAATCCTTTTTCTCCTGTTTCATCTGCCCTCATGCTCATATTAAACCCAGTCTATAATTTTTGCTCCTAAGAAATCCCTGTATAAAAAAATCAGCAGGAATTGTAAGAAAATTCACAATCCGCACCATCCGGGAAAAGATGAATAAATTGTACTATATTATAAAATAGAACAATATAGTACAATTTTTGCCTAATTAAAATCTAAAATTAATCTTTTGAACTGGTATTTCCCGGCACATGGCATGTCCGGAAAAAAGAGGGGGTATCATTCATCATCTCCCCTTCTGCAGAAGCCAGGAAGAGAGAAGCGCAGATTCAGATCCTCAGGACACGCGGCCCCGGCTCGATATATCGTCCGGCACCAAGGAACCAGGTTCCGTCCACGTCCACCAGGTAGCTCACCTTGAGATCGGTGGTGTTGGTGACAGGGTTTACCGTGTAGTAGTCGACCACCCCGCTCCCGTTCTTCGCGGTATTGATCATCGCCTGCACGTGGTACGTGCCCACAGGATCAGTCTCGTTGAACCGGTTCACGCCGACCTGGTCAGGGCGGTAGGGCCAGGCAAGCACCGTGCCGTTGTAATCATATGCAAAGATGTAGAGATCGCCGCTGACGAACGGGCCGCTCTGGTTGTTGAACCCGACAAGTACCTGCTCCCGGCCACTGGCCATTGCAGACACCTTTGCATTCTCCACGAACTGGCGGAGCTCAGGGTCGATGAGCCGATCCTCGCTTGTGTAGACCCCGGCACCAATCCAGTAGGTATTGTCGATCGGGCGGACGTAGCTGATCTTGAGCCGACTTGGCTGGCCAGCGGAAGGGTACGGGTAGTGGTACAGGATATAGCCGCCGCCAGCCTTCGCAAGCGCGATCTCGATCGCGGTATATGGTTTGCCGGCAGCGTCCGACAGGGGTGTGAAGTTGGCACCGACCATGCCGGGCTGGAAGGGAAGGGCCAGGGCCACACCCGAGTAATCGAGGGCATAGATATAGGTATCCCCGGTGACGAACGGGCCCGTGGCGTTCTGGAAAGCTGCAATGGCAGTATCTCTTCCATGTTCCTGTGCAAATGCCGCGGCAGAGTCAGCATACTCCTTGATCTCAAGCGATGTCGCCGGGTACTGCTGCCCTGGGGGTGCAGCAGTGGTGACAGGAACGGGGGTATGAGTGGGCGATGCCGGGGATGGCGGGGTCCCGGTGCACCCGGCAGTGACGAGGAGGGCGGTGAGGGCAATGGTGACCACGATGGCAGGATATCCTTTTTTCATGGGGTATAGTTCATCCATGGAGTACAATAATAGTAACGGTCCCCTCCATGGCCGGTACCGGGATCGCGCTTTCTGGCAGGAGATAATCTGCGGATTCCTGACTTCATTGAGGTCATCGACCAGACGGGCATATGATTGATGAAGAACAGGACCGCCCTGGGAACTGCTGCAGGCAATAGTGCAAAATTGGCATTGGCGCTCCCGATCATTCTTCAGGAAGAGAATTGACGATTTCTTCAAATGGTTTGTTCTGCTCGATCCCTATACGAGCTATTACCCCGGATTTCCACAATAATTCTGAAAATACAAAAGACAGTCAGATACTGGCACTATCAGGGAGATGATAAATTTTATTTTTCACTCATTCCGGTTCCGGATTGATAATCGCGGTGAACTGACAGGTCCCAAAAAAAACTGGTGAGCAGATAAAAGCTTATCCTTCAACGTTTCCAAGGAGATGAACAAGGAGAGCTTTCTGGGCATGGAGACGGTTTTCTGCCTCGTCAAAGACGATACTTTGCGGGCCTTCGATTACCCCTTCTGAAACTTCCTGGCCCCGGTGTGCAGGCAGGCAATGCATGAACACCGCATCGGGTGCTGCCTGTTTCATGAGTGCTTCGTTGACCATGTACCCGTTAAAGGCCTTTAACCTTTTTTCGCTCTCTGCCTCCTCACCCATTGAAACCCACGTGTCAGTCACGACGACTGAAGCATCTTTCACTGCCTCCGCCGGCGATCTCGTGACGGTAACTTTCCCCCCCGTCTCTCTGGCAGTGTTGATAATATCTGCCGGGGGTTCATATCCCGGTGGAGACGCAACCGTGATCTCAATGCCGGTGAGTGCAGATGCAAGGACAAAAGAATTGCAGACATTGTCCCCGTCCCCGACCCAGCCGATCTTTAACCCTTCTATGGAACCGAAATGCTCCTGTATCGTCATGATATCGGCGAGAAGCTGGCAGGGATGTTCCCTGTCACTCAGGCCATTGATGACCGGGACACTGGCATACCGTGCAAAATTTTCAATCGTTTCGTGCCGGTAGGCCCGGATCATAACCCCTGAAACGTACCTCGATGCGACACGGGCAGTATCGCGTATCTCTTCGCCCCTCCCGATCTGCATATCCTGTGCATTCAGGAAAAGCGCATTTCCACCAAGTTCGGTCATCCCCACTTCAAAGGAGATCCTTGTCCTGGTAGAGGACTTTTCAAAAATCATTGCAAGGTTCTTACCTTTGAGCAGTTCGTGCGACCTGCCCTCCATCCTCATCCGCTTAAGCCTGACTGCATCCCGTAGTATGGCCTGCATCTCATCTGCTGAAAGGTCAAGTATCGATATCAGGTCTTTCTTCATCGTAACCCCTTCATATGTGCGCACCGTTTTTCCAGGAGATCGGCAGTACCGATATCCTTCCTGTGCCGGACCTTTCCCTGTACCGCTGATACCGCTTTTTCTGCGGTCAGTTCTGCTTCTTCAAGCGTCCTGCCTGTTCCCACATATGCAAGGGTGCGTGAAGACTGGGTATAGAGTGTCCCGTCGATCTCCTCTACATTCGCATAATACAGGATGGCTTTTCCAGGGTCTCCAGGTATAACCGGCTGCCCCTGCAAAGGATTGTCCGGATACCCTTCCGGTACAAGATACTTGCATACCGTTGCCTCCGGTGAAAAGGAGATCGTTTTTTCTGAAAGGTTCCCTTCAGTTATCCCGGATACCACCTCGGTAAAATCAGAACTGAGAAGTGACAGGACGTTCATCGCTTCCGGATCTCCAAAACGGGCATTGAACTCTATGACCATCGGGCCGCTCCTCGTATTCATGAACTGACCGTAGAGTATTCCCCTGTATGGGTGTCCAAGTTCATCCATTGCCTTTATTGCGTCCTGCATAATGGAGAGTGCATTTTTACGGTCTCTCTCGGAAACGAACGGGAGAGTATGATCAGGCATCGAATACGCCCCCATTCCTCCGGTATTCGGACCCTGGTCCCCTTCGTAGGCTCTCTTATGGTCCTGGACAAGGGGCATCGGGACAAGGTTTTTCCCGTCCGAAAAGGCCTGAAGAGTAAATTCTTCTCCAATGAGCCGCTCTTCAACCACAACGTGTCCGCCAAGCTGCCGGACGTATTCAATTGCACCTGCCCGGTCAACCTGCTCACCCATGATACGGACCCCTTTTCCCCCTGTCAGGCCTATGGGTTTAAGCGCAAGGTCCCCGTTGTGATTCTTTATGAAACGCACTGCATCGTCGGTATTATGAAAAACACGATATTCGGGACACCCCGCGATACCATGATCGTTCATCATCTCCCGGCAGAAGGCCTTATCAGTTTCCAGGCGGGCTGCGGCACGTGAAGGTCCGACACACGCGATACCCCGTGCCTCCATCTGATCGACAACCCCGGCTTCCAGTGGGGCTTCAGGACCTATGATTGCATATTCTATTTCAAATTTAAGGGCAAAATCGACCAAATCCGGCACATTCGTCTCTTTTTCAAGCAGTACCTTCTTTGCGAGGATACTGATGCCGGGGTTTCGCCTGGCCATGACAGAATAAATTTCCGTGGTACTGTTGCGGGCCAGTGCCCGGGTGATGGCATGTTCCCTGCCTCCACCCCCCACAACAAGAATCTTCATAGTCATTTATATGAGCATCCTGATTAAAAAATTGCGTATCCGCCTTTCTCATTTCAATAATTCTGATGCCTTTACAAGAGAGAAAAGATTTATTCCGCGTTCTTTCATCTTTTCAGTCGCCCCTGACTCACGGTCTACAACGGTAATGACCGTGTCTGCTATCGCTCCTGCGGCCCTCAGTTCATCGATGCCATAGAGTGCCGATCCCCCTGACGTAGTAACATCTTCTACGAGAAGGACTTTTTTTCCCTTGACATCCCCGATAATCCGTTCTTTTTTACCGTGCCCCTTATCCTCACTCCTGATTATCGCATATGGTCTGCCGCTCGCAAGTGCAGTTGCCACGGCTATCGGGACTGCCCCGACCGCAACTCCCGCTACCACATCAAATGTTGCCTTTGCCGAAATAGCGTTCCCGATTGCTCCAAGTACCTGCGGAGAGGTGACCGCAGACTTGATATCAAGATAATAGGTGCTTTTTGCTCCCGATGCGAGAATAAAATCCCCGAATTCTACCGCGCCATGCTGCTTCAGGAGATCTGCAATTTCATTCACCATGGTACATCTTTCACTCCTGCAATATAACCGATTATATTCATCGCACGGTGGAGAACCGGCGTAAGGATCAGAATGAATACGAATACAGGGACAGAGATAGTCGAAACGACCCATGAATAATCAAAGACGACCGCAAGGAGGAACGCTCCGGCGACAAGGTCGTACTGGTCGGCGATCATCCATTTTTCTCCCCTCTCCTTCCCGAGGCGCCTCTTAAAGAAACTTTTCAAAAGATCCCCAAAAAGGGCTCCGAATGAGAAAAGAATGACCGAAAGGTAGGTATGAACCGGGAGAAATGAAAATGCAGGGCAGGCCTGAAGGAATACCTGGAAAATACCTACGACGATGCCGGCCAAAATTCCGACAATAAATCCCCTGTACGTCTTTCCGTCTCCAAATATCCGCCTTCCGTCTGAAAAATACCTTCCACCGTCGATTGGCCTGCCACCGCCGGTTGCTGCAGCAACCGGGTTTGGGACGTACGCAGGGAGCATTATCCAGAAAGCGCCGACCAATGCTATTATGACGGAATCAAAACTAATAATAATGCTCTCCAATACCTCTAATAAAGAGCAGGTAAAAACATTAAGGTATCTCAATTAAATATTCATAGAAAAGCAACGGTGGGGATTATATGATATTGAAAAAGACAAAGAGCCTTTGCCCGGTCTGTAATTGCGTCATCGACGCCGACATTGTCGAGGACGAGGGAAAGGTCTGGCTGGAACGGGAATGCACTGAACATGGTGCATTCCGGGATATTTACTGGTCTGATTCCGAAATGTGGCGACGTTTCGAGCAATACGAGGTTATCGGAAAAGGTATTGAAAACCCACAGGTCCAGGCATCACCCGAGACCTGTCCTGTTAACTGCGGCCTGTGCAATAACCACAAATCAACGACACTACTCGCTAATATTGACCTGACAAACCGGTGCAATTTAAATTGCGATTTCTGCTTTGCGAATGCGAGGGCCTGCGGATTTATTTACGAGCCTTCCTTTGAGCAGATCGTCGATATGCTGAAACTTCTCAGGGGTGAGAAACCTGTACCTGCGCCCGCAGTCCAGTTTTCAGGTGGCGAACCCACGATGCGAAACGATCTTTCGGAGATCATCCGCAAGGCCAAAGAACTTGGATTTCCTCAGGTCCAGCTTGCAACGAACGGGATAAAACTCGCCCGTAGTGTCGAATATGTGAGGGAACTCAAAGATGCCGGGTTAAGCACAGTCTATCTTCATTTTGACGGGGTATCCGAGGAGACAAATCCCCAGATGAAAATCGATGAAAAGGTGCTGAAAAACTGTGCAGAGGTCGGCCTCGGGCTGGTCCTTGTTCCCACTGTTATTAAAGGGAGAAATGATCACGAGGTCGGAAAAATAATCCAGTATGCCGCAGATCACATCGATATTGTCAGGGGAGTGAATTTCCAGCCAATCGCCTTTACCGGGGCTGCAAGTGAAGAGGACGTCAGCAGGGGGCGGATAACCATCCCCGAACTTATTGACGACATTGAAACCCAGACTGCAGGTGTGGTAAAGAAATCTGATTTTTACCCGGTCCCATGCGTTGTTCCGTTCTCAGACCTTGTTGAGGCATATACCGGAAAGCCCCAGGTCAGATTTACCACCCACCAGCACTGCGGGGCTGCAACCTACGTTTTTGTGACAAGTGACGGGATAGTCCCGGTCAACCGCATGGTTGACGTGGACAGTTTCTTCCAGTCTGTTGAAGCCATGGCAGAAAAACTGAAAAAAGGAGGCTCAATCAATAAATACAAATCTCTTCTCGAGGGCATCAAGGATCTTCACACCTCGGTAAAGAAGGGTGAACAGGGGAGCACTGCTGATTTCTGGAAATTAATCGGAAAAGCTCTTGTCATGCAGAACTTTGAAGCGCTTCGGGATTTCCACTGGAATGCACTCTTTATCGGAACCATGCATTTCATGGACCGCTACAACTATGATATCGGCCGGGTTCAGCGGTGCTGTATCCATTACGCCACCCCTGATGGTCGCCTTATCCCGTTCTGTACCTATAACAGCGGCCCCGTGTTCCGCGAACAGGTATGGAAAAAGTTCAGCAAACCACCGGAATAACCAAATAAGATATAATTCCGGATTTTTTCTTTTTTCCCTCAAAAAGGGCAGTAAAACCAGACATTTCCTAAAACATTCATTTCCGGTGCGGGAACTCCCGGCGCGTATGCCCTTCCCGTCATGGCCTCCGCAGCGTGTGACAGGGACTGCGCTTCATTCTTAAAAAAAGCAAAACCCCAAAATCAACCCTTCCCGCCGACCATCCTGCAGCGGGAGGGGACAGGGGGGGGTGAGAACCCCGCCCGTAACAGGTATTGGTCGAACCCTGGTTTTTCTGAAATTCAGACCGCACTCCTCATACTGTCACTTCAGGGCTTATTTCCTGGCAATTGTTGTGTCCCTGCAATGCGAAAGGAATTTTGATTTGTTCCTCTTAAAATGTAACAGAATCCCGGTCGACCCTGCCTGCAGACCATCCCGCTTTGGGGTGGGGCAGGGAGGGGGAAAACCCCTCATGTCAGGGAAAAGGATCAAACGGGATCAACCGAAATGAGGGCTTCCTCTTAAAATGGTGGACCACCCCACAATACAAGGAGATTTTGAATTGGCATTTTCATGGTTCCGGAGTGAATTTTACTGGTTCAGGTCCGTTTCAACAGAACGAAAAAAAGGAAAAA
>JBFYKV010000173.1:0-5952 GCA_041305745.1 Methanoregulaceae archaeon
TGAACCAAACAGGGAGGAGGTTTTGGTCCTGACGAACAGGGTCTTTGTCGCATACCCGCCGTTTCCTGCGGCATCCCGTGCAGTGACCCTGAGGATAAGGGTCTCTGATGTAATTGAATCGGGCACGGTCCATGAATACGAGCTGCTGTCAGGCCCGGCAGTTGCGATGCTGTTCCAGGAGGACCCCCTGTCCGTTGAATAATCAATGACAATACCGGTAACCCCTGTTGCATCGGTTGCGGTCCAGGTTATCTGGAGGGGAGATCCGGGATATGCCGACGAATAGGTCCTGGGTGCGGTAACTGTCACACGGGGTGCAGTAGTATCCCCGGCAGGTGTCGGCGTTGGTGAAGGAGTCGGAGTTACAGAAGGTGTCGGAGTAGGAGTGACCTGCGGACTACCGGACGATACGGTGAATGCCTTCAGGCAGACGTTTGTATTCGCCAGGGTCTTGGTTACATCAGACCATGAAGCGCCGTTGCTGCTGACATAGCTCTCTCCTGCATGTGCCGTCGCTCTGCTGGTAAACCCTGGATACGGATATTCGAGTGCGATCGGGAAATTATAGCCGGGTGTCGTGAGTTTTACTACAACGGAAAACTTCTGGCCTGCAGCGAGGGGAACGGTCCGGTCAAGTTTTATGGTGTGATAACCGGGGAGGCTTATCGACCCGGATTTTGTTGTTACCGGGGATCCACTGGCCGGGCTGTTCGTAATGCCCGTATAGACATAGACCTCGTAGCGTGAATCAACCGACGGGGTGTAGAAACTGACTGCCGCAAGGTCTTCTTTCCCCTGCGATGTAAAGATATTGGAAAACCACGCAGTATCGGTACCGGCGCCAAAACTTGTTACCCAGCCGAGGGGGTCATACTGGTAGATATGGAGGTAGTTACTGGTGGGCTCGGCTAAAAAGACCGCGTTCTCCTTGCCGATAACGGTATCATAGTACGAGATATAGACAAACCCGTCATCCCCCCAGTCCGGGCCCCAGCTGTTTTTCACGATGAAGGCACCGTTGCCCGGAGGTAACTGGGAAAATTTGAACCTGTCGTAATTGTCGTCCCATCCAACAATAGTAATCGCGTGGTTCGGGAGGGATGACCCACTATAGTAATAGGAGGCCGAACGGGCAGAGTAGTAATAATCTTCCCAGTGCACGGTTGAATAAAGGGCTCCGTATTGCCTGAGTGCAGATTTTATATTCTCATTATCAAGGCTGCTACTCCGCGGGGGGAGATAAAAGACCTCCTGAACATGCCTGAGTGGCTGCAGATTCGATGAAGATGAGCTGGAATATGCATTGTACGGGTCCTGTGTTTCGCTTACCGGGCCATCCCAGCGTGCGAGGTAGGCCGTCGACATGATGTAATTACCCCCCTGGCACGGAGAGAGGTCATAGCCTGCCAGGTTTTTTATATTATTTTCAGAGAAATCCCAGGTCTCGTCCGGAAGGAGGCCGGATTCAAGTGATGCAGTCGTTGAGAACGCCCAGCAGCTTCCGCACTGGCCCTGGTCTTTCGGGACGGTGACGAGGCCGAGCGTTCGGAGATCGTATGACGAACTGCCGGAAGATGCAGATACATATGAACTTTCAGCAGAACCTGTGCTCCCGGTCAGGGCTGCTTCCTTCAATGTCACTGAAGGGAGATTAACCCGGATTGTATCGAAATGCCTGATGAGTATCCCGCGGTTATGCGAGAAATCGACCGGTGAAGGGATGAGGCCGAGGGAGTGGCGGGACGGCGCACCCTCCCCATAACGCGAGAGATAAAGGTCCTCCCAGTATTTCAAAAAATCAGGGTTCATGGGAGAGAGCTGGGAGGGATTATCTGATGTTTCAGCATCTTTTTTCCTGTCGTCAAGAATACCTGTCGATCCGTTCTTTTCGTCAGGATTATTCTGCTTAAGTTTTAATGAGATGGATTCAAGGCTGGATAACGAGGTCTTACCTGAAAAGAGACCGGGTGAGAGATTCATTCCCTCTGAATTATTCAGGCGTTCTGATAGTGCAGCAAGGTTTGTTTTATATTCTGCATTGTCTGCCTGGTAACCTGAAAAAAAAGAGGTGGCGTCTCTTTCGGTAAAAATATCTGCCCCGGCATTGCTAATAAAAAAGCCTGTGATGATGATGGATAGAAGTAATATACATGCTGCGTTCATTTTCATTTCAATCCCGTTCTCCTTTTTTATCATGCGAAGCCGATCTGTGATAAATCCCTGAAACTGCAACACGTGCATTCGGGCAGCAGTCTGTATAAATAACTCTTTTGTAAGTTAAATTATACTTATTGTTAATATAACTTTACTATATTCCGGTACATATACCTTCTCATGGTATTGTTCCCCGGCATTCATCCCGGCTGCTGTTGACTTCGCTCTGCAGTGTCGGGTTTGAAAAGAAGAACGTATAAATTGGTATGATACTTCGGGTTTAATAATTCTGATGTGTCGACCTATGTTTTTAATATTTCACAAATATTGTTGTGTATTCTTCTGCGATGAGTATTAGATCCTAAAAGGTTGCGCTTAAAAAGTTCCTCGTCTATATTATCTCTATTAAAATTGCATGAAATACTTCGAAAAGGATGATATGCTGTCGGAAGTGTATCTAAACTGCTGTAAATTCAGCCCGAGTATCCTGACAGACTATCATATCAGATCCAGATAAATACCTACGACTTTCGATCCGCTCTTAAATTAGAGATTGTATTTTCTGTTCCCGTCAACAATTACAGGATAATATTTTATCTTAATGAACATATTCATGTGTCATCGGTTAAGCCCAAATCCTATCTTTCAAGCGCTTTCTTGAGCAGTGAGCATCGATACACTGGCTACTCAACGTGAACCATAATCTTGACCATAAAATATCATCCAAACTTTGCTCCCGATCAATTCGGAATGGGAGAATGATGGCCATGAGCACCACGGGTAAATTGTCAACAAAGACAGAACTCCACAATAGATGATTCAATCTTCCTTTGTCGGAATCTTTGAGATGATTTCGAATAACATGGTATACTGCCCGGCTTACAATCAGAGTGATAATTGCGGCGAATAGAAACACTTGGATGACATGTTCATTCTTCGAAGCAACCTCATCCATTCCATAACCGCCTTTCATCTCCTTAAACAGGAGCTCAATTTCCCATCTGGCTTTATAGAGGGCGATAATATCTGATGAGCTCAAATCTTCAGAACCAATATTCGTGAGATAGGTATGGTGAGAACCTGTTTCAGCGTTCCATTCAGCAATAAGCCTTAGTTTCATACAATCGACCTTTTGCTGGTCGCGATATCGTCGACGCTTAAAATCGATTGACACAGAAGCATCGAGATCCATGCCCTTGAAAAGGTACAATACAGTCCGGAGTTTTTTCCCCTGGCAATATTCTTTCAAGACTTTAGGACAGGGGGAATGGATCTCGTCAATAACCGGATTTGCTGTGCTTTTTAATCTTGTCACAAAATATCCTCCGTTTTCAGTAATACGAGCAAATATATGATGTTTATAAAAGCCAAGGTCCATGAGAAGGAGCATATCCCTGACCCAGGGTCCAACCCGAAGAGTTTTCACTTCAGCGGTCCTTTCGGGATGGAATGTGATGGTTTTTGGACCATGAACGACTACGCTTAATAAAACAGACACTTTTATCCCCGCTGCCACTACCCGGGACCGGGTCGCCGGATATTTTCTTGCAAGGAAAGCATTGAGTCGGACAATGGTATTGTCTTTCACAAGAATGTCACGAAATCTCTGATACTGAGCCAATAATGATCCTGATGAACGCGCTATAAGGGCTGGTAGGGCATGTGTCATACATGCCTGCAAAAATGAGACCAGTTGTGAGTCAAACCGCTCGTAGAAGCTGCTATAATATATTTTTTCGCCTGTCTCTGCCTGATATTGGCGATGATAGTGCGCAATGGTTCTCTTTGACCGGGAACCAATGCCAAGGATTAAAACCCAGAATAAGGGAATGGGGAGGATTTTTCGTTGACGCTTGATAAATCCTTGATCTTTTGCTATTGATATCAGGTCCGCTTCAGAAAACAGATTTTTGATGCTGCTTTTTATTTTAAACCTGAACTCCGCATGATTTAGGGATTATAATCTTCAAATAACTCTCTTTTTTTCCATTCCTTACTGTAAAGCAAAAGATCTATATAATATAATCCCTAATATTATAACATATGGAAGAGTGGGTTCGGGCATGGCTGGATGAGCAACGCAAGAAGGGTGAGAAGTGTCTGGAGATCAAATATATCCAGGACAAACCCTACGTGTATCGGTCGACCAGCGTCTACAATAAGGCCACAAAATCCCCCAAAAAAGTGAGCACCTATCTTGGCCGTCTCACGAAGGAACACGGTCTCATTACCAAAGGGGCTCGGGAACGCCGGATTGCGGCGCATCCCCGCAGCATCCATGAATATGGAAATGCCGCCCTTCTGGCGGAGGAGTTCCAGAACCTGCTCCCTGTTCTCCGGGAAGCGTTTCCAGCATGCTGGCAGGAGATCGTCGCGCTTACGTTTACCCGGGTCGCAGGGTACACCCCGCTCTCCCGAGTCTGTGATACCTGGGAGAAGCTTGACAATATCCTCAATATATCGGCGGACTGCGACCCCCGTACTCTCTCCCGTCTGCTTGCCGAAGTCGGCGGTGACAGGGCTGGCCAGCAGGCAGTGTTCCAGTATCTCTCCTCGCAAGCCCGGCAATTGGTTTACGACCTCTCGTTTGTCTTCTCCTATTCCGACACTGTGAATCTTGCGGAGTTCGGGTACAATGCCGAAGGCGTCTGGTTGCCGCAGGTCAACATCGCGCTATTCAGTGCGACAGATACCGGGCTTCCGGTGATGATCCGGGCACTTCCTGGTTCGGTTCGGGATGTCGCTACGCTTCTCCGGTCAATGAAGGAGATCGATACCTCCAGGATCACGCTTGTTCTCGATCGGGGTTTTGTCTCGGACCAGAACGAGAAGCTCCTGATCGAGGAAAAAATTCCATTCATTCTCCCCCAGCGCCGCAACAGCACCAGATATATGACACGGATCCACCTCACCGATCATTTCTTCTACCACAAACGACTGATTCATGCCGGAAAACGAGAGGCTTACGGGCTGACGCTCTATCTTTTCGAAGATGCCGATCTGGCGGTGGAAGAGCAAAAGACGCTCTACCAGCTGTTTGAAAAGGGTGAGATCGATCGTGAGACCCTGAATAAGCGGTTGAAGCGGTCCGGGCGGATCCTGATTCTCTCCTCGATTGTGACAGAGCCTCATGAGATCTATGAGATGTATAAGTCCCGAAACCTGGTGGAGAACCATTTTGCCGCATTTAAAGGCCTGATCCAGGCGGACAAACTCTATCTCCGCGATGCAACGGCGGTCTTTGGGCACATGTTCATCGGATTTCTCTGCCTCTACCTCTACTGCCAGATTCTGAACCGGATCAAGCAGGCGGGGCTCTCCGCACATCTCTCGCCACAGGGACTGCTCCTGAAACTTTCAAAGGTGTATGCGGTGACCAACGAGGAGAATAGGTGGATTACCGAGGTGCCGAAGAAGGTAAAACAGATTGCAGAGAGGCTCAAACTTGATATATTCCCTAATGGGTGAGGAGTTTGGGTTTAAAGCCGTTATCTTCGAGATCAGAAGACATGAGGGCATTGTAGCCATTCTTTATATAGCTATCGGCCGGTTTCGCAAAAAATACTACAGCATCTCCGACTTGTATGGTACCAAATGGGCATTTTCCTTAACCGATGACCAATGTGAACATATTATAGACCGTTCTTTCATTTTCGACTAATTAAAATATAGCCCATATTCCGCACGTCGAAATTCAAAAATAATATTTTTCATATGACGGCCCCAGCAAACCAAGTATTTTCACTAAATCACCCTTTAAATTAGCAATTTTAGTTATCCTTCGTTCTTCCACCATAA
>JBFYKV010000174.1:0-3908 GCA_041305745.1 Methanoregulaceae archaeon
GGGCCGGCTGCGATCGCGACCGAGACGATGGTCATGAGGATCCCAAGCGCCCACCCCCGCTTATCAGCGGGAAGGCAGGCAACGATCATGGCCGGGGCCATAACACTGAGGGCGGCAGCGCCGATCCCCTGGACCACCCGGGACGCGATCAAAACGCCGATGGTCGGTGAGAGGCCGCAGAACAGGGAGCCAGCCGTGAACACCACGAACCCGGCGATGAAGATCCGCCGGAATCCTTTCAGGTCGCCGAGCCTGCCGCACGCGAGCATCAGCCCGGAGAGCACGAGAAGGTATGCCATGACGACCCATGAGACCAGCCCCATGTCGGTGTTGAACCATGCAGCGATCGTGGGAAGCGAGATGTTGACGATGCTTGTGTCAAGCGTTGCCATGAACGCGGCAAACCCGACGATGGCCATGATGATCTTCTGGTTCGCGGGGGCCTGGATCTCCGGCATATACCGGATTTTTCGCAGATCAATAAATTATATCTTGCCAATTGCAGGTGGGATGGGAGGAGGGTTCCGGGCGGAAAATTTTGTGCGATGTGTCCCGGCCGGACCGGCTGTTGGGGGGTGACGGTGTGAGCATCTGGTGGGGGGCACTGGCTGAGCAGGATCGTATGAGGGGGGCAGGCTCACGCGATCACGAAAGGGAAGAGATGACAGCGGTTTGTACGAGCAAAATGCCTTTGTAGGGAAAGAGCAATTATCGTACAGGAGCTCAAATGGGAACCGAAGCAGTATCCATCAATACCGTTCTTGAATACGTGGATAAGCTCGATATCGAAGACCAGCAGTACCTCCAGGAGATCATCCACCGCAGGCTTCTCGATGCAAAACGCACGGCCATTGTCAGCCGGGCAAAACAGGCAAAAGCAAACGTGCGGAAACAGGCGAGCCGGAGCGGGACGGCAAAGGATCTTCTGGCGGATCTGAATGGTTGAACTGATCTGGGATGAACGGTTCAAAAAGTCGTACAGGAAATGGATTCGTGATCACCCGGAACTGAAGGCACAGTTCGCGAAGAAAATTGTGCTGTTCGAAGAAGATCCTTTTCATCCCTCGCTCAAGACTCACACGCTGAGCGGGGTCCTGAAAGGACTGTGGTCATTCAGGATCACCTACGAGCAACGCCTTGTCTTCGATTTTGTTGATGAAGACCGTTCACGGGCTCTTTTGATCGATATCGGCTCGCACGAAGAAGTGTATTGATCTGTTTTCTCTGGTTTGGGGAATATGATCAAGAAAAAAGTTTGTCTTTTGCCCGGGGTTACGTCATCTCGCCGGTATTTCCCGTTGGCATGAGCAGGGGAGAAGGGCACCCCGCCTGCCGGGGATCGCCGGAGGGGGTATTCCTTAAGCGGGAGGTTCTGGCCCCGGGCACGCGGGATCCCGGCCGGAGGGACCCCCCGACCCATTAATTTATGCGAGGCGGGGGGTGTTGCCGGTTTGCTTTCCGGGGTCTCACCATCCAATACGAACCGGTGCCGAAAGAACAGGCAAATCAAAAGAAATGAGGAGATCTCCCGCAGGATCTCCCGCGCAGGTTGCAGTTTCTCTCGCAGGTTTTTTCTTTTGGCAAAAAACCGATTGATTCTATTTACGTTTTGTCGGCCAAAACGTGTCACGTTTTTTCATAAGTCCGGATCGGTAGATGATTCGGCCACAAATCACATATATGTCGTCATTATAAATCACCGCTTGTGGGCAACCGCAGGTTGTTCCGCGAAAAGAAAAGGACGGGTCCACCAAGCGACGAAGTTTGCGTTGAACCCGGTCCCGCCCGTAGGCATGAGATTGTTATCTTCTGATCCTATGAAGGTTTTCCCATGCCTTTCGAGCGAAGCGCATGGAAAATGCGAGGAGTTGAAGAAAAGTGAATATACCTAAAACATGGGTCATCCTGCTGGCATTACTGCTGGCGGCGATGGCGATGGTACCGATCATGAGTGCGGTAGAACTAAGAATGAGCGAACAAAAAACCATCAATGGTGGGGAGTTTACCCCTCCACCGGAGCATCATATTCCTCCGGAATATTTCAAAGACCCTAAGCCGGCAACCCCATTACCTGAATCAGAAATGATCAACATCATCCTCTCAGAAAAAAACCTTGAAAAATTTAATCAGGACAAACAAGCAGGAATAGTAAACATTCCAATTTCGTATCTAAACTTAGAAACGCAATTTACAGAATCCAAAGATTATCAGAACAGATTTATTGAAAATGACATCAATCAGGATGGCACGATTGTCCTTGTGCGAATGCCAAAAGAAATGTACGATCGGTTTCTTGTAACCTCCAAAGACGGTATACTCGATCTCCCGATATCGTACTTCGGTAGATATTACAAAAACCTCGCGGATCTCGATGCCAACATCCAAAATAACGGTAATACACTGGTAATAAAACCCAGTGATGATCCCATTTTATCTGAGAGAACTAATGTTTCGCAAGCCGCCAATATCCAAAATGCAGCAATAAGTGGATCTAATTCCTTTTTACGTCATGCCCAAAGCCCGAATACATGGCATATGGAAAGGATCTTTTTCAACCGCATGTATACAGCAGATAGCTATGACTATCTTATCGGGCAGATTACACCAGAATCCTGGTCAGTTTCAGGAATAAACGACGATTACTACGCCCCTCATGAAAGGGAATATTATCTCAATAATCGACAGGATGCAATTGAGATCGTGGTAAATTACGATCACCATACCGATAATTCTACCTCTCCGATAGTGACACTTTTCCCTACTGTGTTTGATGAGGATTTGAGCATAATGACAAAAATGGAAAATTGGGAAAATTCCGGAGAAGGAATTATTGCATTAACTCCAGGCACATTCCCTGATTCATATGGATATCACATCTTGATCTATAACGGGAAGTATTATATCCAGTTTGAAAATATGGCAACCTTGGAATGGTATGATCAATATGTATACAATGATCAGGATAATCCGAGTACCACATTTACTGAAATCTGCGGTTCTTCTGAGTTTTACCAGCTTACCAGCCCGATAACGGATACACTCAATGCAGTCACACGTCCTATTGACGAATGGGCCCATGATGCAACATTAGGGACATGGTATAAACCTGCCAACGTCTGGCAATATGAATACGCAGACTCTCATGCGAATTTCGTAGATGTTTATTGGTTCTGGAGCGGGCCCAATGCTGATAATCTTGGAACTGTCTCGTATTTATCATCAGGCTCGGCCTGAAAATCCCATTTTTTTTAAAAGGACATGATATGGATAATCCGAGACCCGCTCCGAAGTTTAATAATATTTGTGATAATATTTATTGGTGGGCTGTAACTGAAAATTAAAAGGAGGGATTTGATTCATGAAATTCAACGATATTAAACAGTACAAAATGGTAATTACACTCACTCTTGTGTTTCTGGTATTTGGCGGGAGTGTGATCTTTTTTAGTACATACTCTCAATCCGAAGCACTCGAAAAACCATCACAAAACGATCTTCAGCCCACTCCCTTTCAAAGTCCCGTCCCATCATTAACAACTGAACCACCTCACTACGATTATTGCTTTATCCAGGAAATTCATCCGGATTTCCTCAAAGTGATTCCACATGTTATAGACCCGAATGCCACAATCGTTCATCTGAGTTCTGATGACCTGGAATCATTCCCGGAATACCAGAAAAGGATGGGGGATGAAAGTAAACTCTCTCAAAAATGGCGGGATGGTTACAGATTTATCGGGGATTTTCATGATTACCAGCGCCAGTATTCGGATTTCCGGAATATAACCTGTAAATACAGTCCTGATCCGATATGCGATCCGCGAAAACCGGCATTATATGAATATGATGCGCGATATTTTTCGGTCAGATGTTATCCGGATTTTGGGAGAAACGCGCCACCCCCCCCCC
>JBFYKV010000175.1:0-2748 GCA_041305745.1 Methanoregulaceae archaeon
TACAGGAAAAATCACCTCCGTATCAGCCCCCATAAAAAACAGTGATTTGAAAGAAAAAAGAAAATAAGAAAATCCGTTGAATCCACGTGATGAACAGCCTGTACAGCAACAGTCAGGAAACATTAATGCAATGACCCCCTTATAGAATGGTTGTAAATGATGGCAGGGTTACCGCTCGTTGATAAGGTATGATCCACACCTGCAGTGACCAGTCAGACACCACTGTACAAATGAACCCGACAGATCCACCGGATGTGACTCCAGGCAAAAGAGGGCGCACGGCAGTAAATCCCCCGGATAGTAAAACAGCTTTTTCATTATCAGAAACCGAATGGCGTGCGCTTATCATTGCAAGCACGGCATTGGTCATCCTTTTCTCTGTCTACTGCCTCTCAAACGGGATTACCACCATCTTCATGCACCTCTATTATTTCCCCATTGTTCTCCTGGCATACCGCTACCGGATGAAAGGTGCCGTCCTCGCCGCGCTCCTTGCAGTGGCATACGTCGTTCTTGTCGTTATATACGATTACGGGCAGACTGATGTTATTACCGGTGCATTTTACCGTTTCATCGTGTTTGTTGCAATTGCAGCAGTTGTCGGATTCCTTTCGGAACAGCTCTTCCGGGTCCAGAGATCGTTAAAAGAATCCTCAGATGTCCACGAGCGGTATATCTCACTTGCCCCGGCCATCATCCTCGTGCTTGATACGAATGGAACTATCATGCACCTGAATACCTTCGGCTGCTCAATCCTCGGCTGTTCTGTCCTCGAGGCTGAAGGAAAACCCTGGATTGACACATTTATCCGGGAAGAAGAGAGGGATACCATTCACCAGATCTTCGAGAGTATCCTCCGGGGAGATATCGAAACCTACCGCGAGACAGAGCACGAAGTCATCACACTGGATGGCGTTCCCAGGATCATTATGTGGCATAACACGGTTCTTACCGACGATGCCGGGAAAATAACGGGAGTCCTGAGTTATGGCGAGGATATAACCGGGAGAAAACGCGATGAAGTAACAATACATGCCCTTCAGCAGTTCCAGGAAGGGATCATCACCAATGCAAATGTCTGGATTATGGTCCTTACCCCGAAAGGGAAGATACTCGTATGGAATAACGCAGCCGAAGCCATCAGCGGATATACAGGAGAGGAAACGCTCGGGACCACAGGTATCTGGAAACGCCTCTATCCTGACCCGGCATACCGGAAATGGGTCACGGGCGAGATCGCCCGGGTCATTACCCGCGATACCTACCTTGAGGATTTCGAGACAGGGATCCGGTGCAGGGACGGAACAAAAAAGACCATTGCATGGAATACAAAGGGGCTGAGGAATGCCGGCGGGAGTGTTGAAAATTATATCGCGGTCGGCAGGGATGTCACCGAACGCAGGAAAGCCGAAGATGAAATTGCGAGATCCGAAGAAAAATACCGGACCCTTGTTGAACAGATCTCCGATGTTGTCTATTCCCTTGACGGCCGCGGTGTCATCACCTACATAAGCCCGGCGATTGAAAAAATTACAGGGTATTCTCCTTCAGAAATCACCGGGAGGGATTTCAGGCAGTTTATCTACCGTGATGACCTCCTCCTCGTGAAGGAGATCTTCGAAAACGGGAAGAACAACCGGGTAAAATCATTCCAGTTCAGGATTGTGGACAGGGCGGGTGAAGTCCGCTGGCTGAGAGTCTCAAGTAAACCATCCATTGAGAACGGGAAATTTTTGGGAATCAACGGGGTGATGCTAGATATCACCGAACAGAAAAGGATGGAGGAAGACTTACGGAAGAGCAATGAAATGAATATTTCTCTTTTTGCAGTCATTCCTGACATAATCTTCATCCTCTCTGAAAAAGGGGAGTTCATTGATTACCGGGGCGGTTCAAAAGCCGGCCTGTATACTCCTCCTGACCAGTTCCTCGGACGGACTATTGACGAATTATTGCCCCCGGACGTTGCATCCCTTGCTCACCGGAAGATGCAGGAAGTACTTGCCACCGGAACTATCAGTACGTTCGAATATTCACTTGACATGGGTGAAATACGGCATTACCATGCACGGATGACCCGGTTCGGCCAGGACCAGTTTTTCTGCATCATCCAGGATATGACAGAGCGGAAACAGATGGAGGAGGCACTGCGCAGGAGCGAGGAGAAATACCGGGCTTATATCGAAAACGCCCTTGAAGGCATCTTCATTTCCGATAAAACAGGCAGGTACCTCGACGTAAACCCTTCTGCATGCCGGCTGACCGGGTATACCCGTGAAGAGATGCTCAATCTCACTATCGCGGACCTTTCAGGCCGCGAAGCCGATACGAACGGATTTAAAACACTTCTAACAGATGGCAGGGTGGTCCGGGAGATTTTGCTGAAGAGAAAAGACGGGACCCTTGTCCCGGTCATCCTCAATGCAGTGATGCTCCCGGACGGGAACCTGATAGGATTCTGTACTGATATCACCGAGCGGAAACAGATCGAAGAGGCACTGCGGAAGAGCGAAGAGAAATACCGGGCTTATATCGAAAATGCCGTCGAGGGGATCTTTATCGCAGACAAAAGCGGCAGGTACATCGACGTAAACCCTTCTGCATGCAGGCTTGTCGGGTATACACGTGACGAACTGCTCAGTCTCACGATCGCGGACCTGTCAGCCCCTGATGTTCTCGCAACGGCAAACGCTGCATTTCAAGAAATCTTAAAAAAAGGCAGGATGGCGCTGGAAATTCCGCTAAAAA
>JBFYKV010000176.1:0-3012 GCA_041305745.1 Methanoregulaceae archaeon
GCTCTTCCGATCTGTGGTCTAGTCGGTTATGACGTCGCCCTTACACGGCGTAGGTCGCCGGTTCGAATCCGCCCGGGCCCATCGTTTCTTTTTGCGATTTCTTTCCTGAACAGGTTCGGATATGAGGTTCAAACCTTACTTTACCAGGTCCGGGGAGTGCGGCATGACCCCCTGGTTACGCCTGCGCAGCACCCTGTTTCCTGCGTGGTGCCCGGCCAGGGAATCATTTCATGAAATTACAGAGAATCATGCCTGAAATAGTAATACCTGAAAATAATGGTTAAAATTAAATTATAACGATTTTATGAGTTAATAATAGCAATAATCGTACCTGCGTCTGACAATGGCCGGTTGCAGGGCTATGCGACTCGCGCACGAGGAAAAAGACCCAAAAACAGCGTTGAATGAGAGTGGTTTATATACCAGGAGGGGTCAATCAAAATTACGGTGCACCGGTTCCACAGGCGACGCCTGCCCGAATAAGCACTATACAATCAAGGTGGCATCAATATAGGCAGTACTTCAGGCAAAGTATGACGGGGCGGTTCCCGGTACACCAAATTCAGATAACCTATTCTGCTAAAAAATGTATCGGATCGTATCCGGGAACGAGCCGTCTATGACCTTCTCCTGACGGTTATTTGTGGAGGGATTAAGAAATTAAGGGAAATTATTGGATTAATTCGTTATCCGGCTGATACTCTTGCAGAAGGTATGAACACTTCACCGGGTCAATAAGAAGTGACCCTCGTCAGGATGAGTCGCATAAAAAAGGAAAGGGGTCAGGGCTTTAGCTTTCAGGCACTATCTCTGAAAGGCGGATTGTAAATAACAGGTCTTTCCCCGCAAGCGGGTGGTTTTCATCAACCGTTATTGTCGTTTCGGTGATATTTGAAAATTTAAGGTACCCGACCGAGCTGTCACTTCTCTGGTATTCAAAGACCGGTTCCATCCCGGGATAGCTGATCTCACGGATCATCCCTGCTTTCTCGAGTGCTGCAACGTTTGCAATTACTGCTGCACTGTCGAGATCGTTGATGAACTCCGGGTTGACCGGGCCGTATGCCTGTTCTGCGGGAATAGTCACTGTTCTTGACTGGCCTGGAGCGAGCCCGATAACTGCATCGTTAAAGCCCGGGATCACCTGGCCACTGCCGATAGTAAATTCAAGCGGGGTCATATTCTCGTTGGTCTCGAAGACGGTGCCATCAGGAAATCCGACAGAGTAAAAAACCCTGACCGTTTCACCGGTTTTTGCTGTTGCCTGGGTCGATGTGCACCCTGCAATCACAAGGGTCAGCACCATCGCAGCAACCACGCAGATAACGGGAATCCATCGCGATTTCCCCCTGCCTGATGATACTGGCGTGCATTCTTTCATATGCACAGTATTTCGATTCTCTCCTTCATAATCTCTCTCCTCTGCGTTCCCGGTCATGGAAGATCCAATCCCGGAAAAATTCTCTTTTGAATCCGGAAAGCAGGTTCACCACCTGATTACCCTGTTTTCCCGTTCGTTGATCCTAATCCGGTATTAACCATGATATCCGGGATATTGTCCTTTACCCGGGCATTAATGAATTCCCGATACGAAAACAGCCTGTTCAGCCGGGTATAACGGGGATATTTCGTAGAAGAGGTACTATTGAACCACTTAAATAGAAAAAGTGACCAATCAATGTTGTTTAGTATGACTGAGGAAGGTTACAGGGAAGCCGATGTCGGCGGCAAAAAAGTGAAGTGGGACCCGGAACAGATGCGGAGAATTCAGGAACATCCCTGTTTTTCAGAGAAGGCCTGCCATGCATTTGGCAGGTGTCACCTCCCTGTTGCACCCGATTGCAATATCCAGTGCAATTACTGCATCCGTGATTTTGACTGTGTCAACGAGAGCAGGCCGGGGGTCACGACCAAGGTGCTCCCGCCTGCTGAGGCGGTGACAATGGTGAGGAGGGCGCTTGAAAAGTTCCCGTACATCAAAGTCATCGGGATTGCCGGGCCGGGTGAGCCGCTCGCAAACGACGAGACCATTGAGACGCTGAGACTTCTTCACGAGGAGTTCCCGAACGTGATAAAATGCCTGAGTACCAATGGCCTCATGCTCCCTGATAAAATCGATTTATTGCAAAAATACGGCGTGGGAAATATCACGGTTACCCTTAATGCCATCGACCCTGAGATAGGGGCAAAGATAGTCCAGTTCGTCAATTACAAAGGAAAACACTATACAGGTATAGAAGCCGCGAAGGTGCTGCTCAAAAACCAGTTGAAAGGTATCGAGATGGCAGTCGAGCGGAACATGGTCGTCAAGATCAATACCGTATATATCCCGGGCACCAACGAGGACCATATTCCCGAGATCGCAAAGAAAGTGGGGGAAATGGGAGTCTATACCTTTAACGTCATCCCGCTCATTGCACAATACAAATTTGCTGACGTTACTCCGCCGACTCCCGAGATGAAACGAAAAATGCAGGACGAATGCAGTAAATATGTAAAACAGATGCGGCACTGCCAGCGCTGCAGGTCTGACGCTATCGGCAGGCTCGGCCACGATGTGCAGTCATGTCTATATACAGATAAAGAATAACCTTTTTTCCGGTCGCCGCGGTTCTTCGGGCACAACACACAATCAACTCTTTTCCCTGCATAACTGCCACATTCCAGTCAGATCCGGTTTCTCTGCAAATAATATTTTTACAGTCATATAAACCGCCGGCTGCGATACGATTAAGTATTGCAAAAAGATTCTCCGGACGGATCTGAATTGTGCCGGGAATTATCCTATTGCCATGTTGGCCCTTGCGACTATCACAAAACCGTCACCCTCACCGCCTGCTGTCCGGCCGGGACCGGGGTTTATTTTTATCATCTTATGGCCATTCCCCTCAAATGAATCACTTCGCTGCCTGGAAACAACAGGTGAACTACCCCACCCTGAAGGGCAGGGCCACCGCATTCATACCCTGCCTGAAGACCGGGGACTTCCCGCTCCGCTGCCAGGAAAAAACC
>JBFYKV010000177.1:0-9562 GCA_041305745.1 Methanoregulaceae archaeon
TATCACCTTTACGAGACGTGCCTGCACAGATAAATCCTGGCAGGAGAAGTGCAGTATACCGCTGGACAGCAGGGCTTAAATTACGGGTCAGGGCAGGAAAGAGGGGCATATTTCCCGGGGGAAGTTCAGGATTGCAAACAACGCACCGAAAGCATCAACGATATACGTTATATCAGTCATTTCCATTTTCCGTCCCGGACCGTTTGGTTTCCATATTTCATGAGTCTTCAGAAGTTATCCGGTATTCCGGGCTGAAGGGAGATTCGGGGGATTCCTCTCGTTTTATTCTGCATGCGTAAGATGTGATTGAATCATCAGATCTCCCTCAACAGGTAAAACAGGAACCGGCTGGGAACCGATGCGACTCCGTGATATGGGAGGCCGGCCCCTCTTTCAAGCTTCATTTCCTGTAGAGATACCTGTGCATGAGGCGGATTGCACAGAAATCCCCGCACATGGTGCATTCTTTTTCTTCACCTGCGATCTCCCTGGCTTTTACCACGTCCATTGAAGAGATAATCTGTGCTTCGCGGTTGAGATCCGCCCTTTGTTCTGCCACGAGCCGGTCAGGGGCGTCGTTCCCGTACTTTGCAATGTCCCCGATATGGGCCGCGATCCTGCACGCAATAAGTCCTTCCTTTATATGATCAGCACAAGGCAGTCCGAGGTGTTCGGCAGGGGTAATAGCGCAGAGGTAATCCGCTCCTGCTGCGCTTGCAGCAGATGCACCGATCGAGGAGGCGATGTGGTCGTACCCGACAGCAATATCCGTGGGAATGGGACCTGCCACGAAGAGAGGGAAGGGAGAAGTCTCCTTACAAATACGGATATATGCAGGTATCCGGTCATAACGGATATGTCCGCCGGCCCCCTCGATTATCACCTGGACGCCCTCTTTATGGGCGTAACGGGCTAGTTCCACGTTCACTTTGAGTTCTTCCTGCTGTGCTGCGTCCGTTTGATCGTGGACGCATCCGCTCCTTGCAGAATTTCCGAGCGATAGCACGATGTCATGATCTCTCAGAATTGTGAGTATTTCGTCAAAATCGGCAATAAACGGGTTTTCGCACTGGTTGAGGAGCATATAAGCGGCGGTCATGGACCCTCCCTTTGAGACGACTCCCATGATCCGTTCCCTCCCGGCAAGCATGTCGAGGATGGTTCCGGTAATGCAATGCAGCACCATCGAACTGACTCCCTGGCAGGCCTGTTCCCGGATTGTGTCCAGCAGGTGGGAAGAGGTCATTCCCTCGAGGCCGTGTTCAGCTACGGCCTGGTAGATCGGAACAGTTGTGAGCGGAAGAGTGGTATGATGTAAAATTTCGTCCCTGATGGTATTGATATCTCCTCCCATGGAGAGATCCGAGATGGTATCGGCACCGAACCGCTCGGCAGTAACTGCCTTTGTTACCTCGTCCCGGAGCGATACTTTTGAGCTGGAAGCCCCGAGGTTCACGTTCACCTTCGTGGAAAGCCCGGTCCCGATCCCGAGCACGGTATCCAGCCGGCGCATTATCACCGATCTGCCTTCTGTAATGTGTCGTGACAGCAGTTCGGGGTCCGTTTTTTCCTGTTCCGCCACTCTGCAGACTTCAGGAGGTATATCCCCGGATCTCAGGGTTTCTAATAGCGAGGTCATGTGAAAGAAACCTGTCTCATAATCGCGGTCTGTTGTATTTTAAATTGTGCTCCCGCTACTCATTAACCGGATAAGTAACTGATTTAATCTGTATCCTGTTTTCTGTATTCCCTGATACAGCGGCCGGGAAAACGGCATTCTCCCTCTTTGTCCTGCCGTTCCCACAGAAGTACACGTACCCTGTAATACCCTGCTACCGGACCGTGTTATTTTTTATTCAGAACCCCGGATTTTCAGAAGGAACCCGGAAGATCCATATGTAAAAAAGAAGATTCAGGGGATATGGATCCTCCTGATACTATTTCCCTGCACCGGAAAACCGGTAATTCCCTTTTGGCACGATCATCTCAAACCGGGCGCCCTTCCCCGGCTCTCCGTTCCCGGTGATGGTGATCCCTGTTATTGCAAGGATCTCGCGGGAGAGGAACAGCCCGAGACCGGTGTGCTTCCCGAATCCCCGTTCGAAAAGATGCTTTTTTGCTTCTTCTGTAATACCTGCGCCATCATCTGCAAATATAACCGACAATCCTTCCCCGGTTTCGGTGCAGGAGAGAGTGATTTCTGTGAATGGAGGTGCATACCGGAATGCATTCTCAAAGAGGTTGTAAAATACTCTCTCCAGAAGGGGATCTGCAAAAATCTCAACATTTTTGCAGGTAATGGTCAGGCTCACGTTCTCCATCTTAAATACCGAACCTGCTTTCTCTACCGTTTTACTGATATCCTGCCACGTTGCCGCTTTGACCCCGATCTCCTGGTATTCCTTCGTAAACTCGATCTGGTGCTGAATTGTCTTTGCAGCCTTATTCAGGTTATTGAAATATTCCTGCATTCTCGGGTCAAGGGGGTTATCTCCGGCAAGCTCGATATAACCAAGAAGGATGGCCACCTCGTTTAAGATATCGTGCCGGGTGATGTTGGAGAGGAGGTTAAGTTTCTTATTTGCCTGTTGCAGCGCCTCTTCTGCTTTTTTCTTGTCGGTGATATCATGTCCGATAGCAAGCAATCCATCAATGCTGCCATCGGTACCCTGAAACGTCGTGTCATACCACTCGATGAATCGTGTGCGTCCGTCTTTAAGGACTATAGGATTCACCTCGCCGCGTGTCCTGATATCTCCGATGGCTTTTTTAAACAAAGACCGGACCTTTTCCTGAATCTGATCTTCCACAAACGTCTCAAACCACTCTTTGCCCTTCACCTCATCCAGGGTATAACCTGAAATGTCCTCCATGTAGGGATTAATAAAGACAATATGCCCATTCCTGTCGAGAATAATGATAATTACCTGTGCCGTCCTGATGATGCTCTCCGCGAAATCACGCTCTTTATGAAGCGCTTCTTCAATCTTTTTCCGCTCCGTGATATCCGAGATCGTCATCCGGAGAAGCCGGGGATCCTCGCTGCCGTCTTTGATTTCTGATCCTTCCACATGTGCATAAAAACGTTGCTGCTTGTCCCTGAGAAGTTCCACTTCGCAGAACTGTTTCCCGTCGCATTCGAAGACATTCCGGCAGAATGAATTAAAACCGGGGATACTTGCAGGATGCAGGAATGCCTGGAACCGCCGGTCGGTGATCATGGAACGGTCATATCCGATGAGCTGGCACCCGGTCAGGTTCACTTCAAGGATAGTCCCCTCCGGATCGAGGGTAAAGTACCCCACCGGTGCAAAGTCATAGAGGTCAACAAATTTCCCGTGTAGTTTTTCAGCCTCTTCACGGGCACGTACCAGCTCTTCGTTCTGCATCTCAAGTTCGATCTGGTGCACCTGCAGTTCGTGTATCAGTGACTGCTCATCGACACATTTTATTTCCATCGGTCCAGTGACCCTCTTACTCTTCAGGATCTCTTCGGCCTGCCTGCGCAGGAGGTCGGGGCCGTTATCGGTAACTTTCGGCTTTTTTGTCACCCGATCACCCCGGCTCATGAGCGCATACCACCTTTCAGGCCGGTGACATCTTCAATTGCAAGCAGGATGAGTTCCGGAAAAGAGCCTGTTGTGATAATCTGACGTGCATTCAGCTCCATTACCCGTTCACCAATTTCCGGGAACGTATGCCTGACGATATAATCCTCAAGTGAGGTCTTTTCGGGAATTATCTGTTCAAGAAGGTGCCTGAGATCAGGAATATCCCACTGCCCGTTGCCGATAGAATAAAGGATTTTGCCTTCGGTCTCTTCTTTGCGCACATTGAATGCCTGGTAGAACGAGCGGTTTGCAGTGACGATCCTTATTTGTTTGTCGAGTATAAGGAGGGGTTCCCGTATCGTCGCAATTATTGCATCTGCAAGGGCGCGGGCTGCAATAAGGTCCTGCTCCTTCTGCTTTACTGAGGTGATATCGATAAAGGTGATAACAAGGCCGTCGATAACGTTCTCGAGTGTCCGGTAGGGTATGATCCTGGTCCTGAACCACCGGCCTTCACGGGTCTCTATCTCCTTTTCAGAAAATACGAGTGTTTCAAGCACCGATTTAGCATCATTTATGAGGTCGGGGTAGAGAATGTCAGCGGCGATATCTGTGACGGGACGCCCCTCGTCACCCGGGATGAGGTGGATGATTTTTGTCACAGGTAGCGTGAACCGCCGTATATTCATTTTATCATCGAGAAATATCGTCGCTATCTCCGTACTGTTGAGAAGATTTTTCATATCATTGTTTGTCCGGGAGAATTCCTCTATCCGGCCCTGCAGTTCGGCGTTGACCGTCTGGAGTTCCTCGTTCATGGACTGCATCTCCTCTTTTGATGTCGTCAGTTCTTCATTGGTGGACTGTAACTCCTCGTTTGTCGACTGCATCTCTTCATTGGCGGATTTAAGTTCTTCCTTCGAGGACTGCATCTCCTCGCGGAGGGTCTGCAGTTCGGCATACCGGAGATCGAGTTCATGTTCAAGTTCGATAATGCGTGCATTCTTTGACGTTGATGCGGCCCTGCTTTTTCCGGGGGGTAGCTTATCGGGAAGAGGTAACGATACGGTGAAAACAATCAGGACCATCCCTGCCAGGGGCTTTGGATCCTCTATCATCAGCACGGTGAGGTCAGTAGAGTATTCTCCTTCATCGGTCCTGACCCTGAGGTTCCTGACCGTGACCGGTGTGCGTTCCCTCGCCGCCTTCTGAAACGCTGCGGTCAGTTCATAACGCAGTCCTTCACGGGCCATTGCGAAAATGTTCCAGTTGGCTTTTCCAGCCGCCGGTTCAAGATATCTGCCTGTACTCCCGTTTACATAAAGAATATCGCCATTGTCTGTTGTCAGGACTGCAGGGGGGGAATACTTCTGCAGGATCAGCCGGTCTGCAAGTATTGAAAGGTTGACTGCCGGCTGATGGACCGTAAAGTCCTTCTTCTCCCTCATGGACTGCGGGAAAAAAGTGATCGGGAACTCAACCTGTTCAGGCAGGAGAAATATCTCCTTACGCCTGTAAATCCTCGTTTTATTGTCAATATGGGTAAAAAGGCCGGAGAATCCACCTATGGTCTCGGCACTCCCGAGAAAAAGGACCCCGCCGGGTTTTAGCGAATAGAAAAAGAGTGGAATGAGTTTCTTCTGAATTTCAGGTTCCAGGTAGATGAGCAGGTTCCTGCAACAGAGGATATCGAGCTTTGTGAATGGCGGGTCCATGATGATGTTCTGTGATGCGAATATTACCATCTCCCGTATCTCTTTCTTTACGCGGTAACCGTGCTCCTCCTCGGTAAAGAACTTGTTGAGCCGTTCCGGGGAGACCTCACTGGCGATATTGGGGGGAAAAAAACCCTGTCTCGCTCTTTCTATTGCATCAGGGTCGATGTCGGTCGCAAAGACCTGAGCTGATGCATTCCGGCCCTGTTTCATCGCATCCAGTGCCTCCCGGAACACAATGGCAAGGGAATATGCCTCTTCGCCAGTGGAACACCCGGCAACCCAGGCCCTGAAGGTCGTCCCGGCAGGGTTATCCCTGATAAATTCAGGTATCACCGTCTCCCGCAGGTATTCCCATGCAGGCGGGTCCCTGAAAAAACTGGTCACTCCAATCAGCAGCTCACGAAACAGGAGGTCCTGTTCACCCGGGTTCTCACGCAGGTACCGCACATACGTTGCAATTTTATCAATCTGGTGAATCGCCATGCGTCGTTCTATCCGGCGGTATACCGAGCTTTTCTTGTAAAACGAGAAATCATGACCGGTATGTTCCCTGAGCAGGACAAAGACTTTTGCAAGGGAACTCAGTGATTTCTCTTCAATTACGGGTTCAGGGCGGGTGATCGCAGGGATATGCTGCAGGTATGCAAGTATCTTTTCAGGCAGATCACCTGCAGGAGCGATGATATCAGCGAGTCCTGCATCGATGGCACTCCGGGGCATGCCGTCAAATTTTGCAGAGGCCGGCTCCTGAACAAATGCAATCCCTGCTTTCTCCTTTATCGCCCGGAGACCGGCTGTCCCGTCGGTACCCATGCCTGACAGTATGACACCGATGCTCATATCCTGCTGGTCCTCTGCAAGAGACCGGAAGAAGAAATCAATAGGGAGCCGGAGCCCGCGGGGTGCCGAAGGGGCCATCAGGTACAGAACCCCGTGGAGGACTGACATGTCCTTATTTGGCGGAATAACGTAGACATGGTTCGGAAGCACTTTCATGCTGTCCTTAACCTGGTAGACTTCCATAACGGTAGCCCGCTGGAGAAGCTGGGGCATGATCCCCTTGTGCGTCGGATCAAGGTGCTGTATGATGACAAATGCCATTCCGGAGTCAGGCGGGACATGCGAAAGAAATTGTTCAAGAGCCTCGAGGCCGCCGGCTGATGCACCAATGCCAACGATGGGAAAGTTTCCGCCGGGATAAGGTACCTGAGTTTTTATCACCGCTTCTCCCTTTTTTGATGCCCGTGAACGTACAGGGGTCTTCTTTTCAGGCCTTGATTTTTGTGTCATTATTTCCGCCTTAATGAAAAAATGATTTCATGGTCATGTCCACACTGCTGAATCTGGCATTTTGTACGCATAGACGATGGCGTTGTAAGAAGTCGTCTGCATCGGTTCCTGTGCAGACTGCGTACGTTCTGCGGTAGTAACCGTCAATTCCCAGGTTCCCTCAGGATACTGTTTACACAGGCGAAGGATAACTGATTCATCGTCTGCATAAACTATGGATATCATTACACCTCAGCACTGAAATTCCCGGGAATTTATTTATTGATATTTACCAGACAGCCTGTATAAATAAATAATGTGTCATGTGGCAGGACCTGCGCAACTCTTTGAATATGCTGCGGTCCATTGCGGTCTTTCAGGCTCCCGTCCGCCGGCAGTAATGATGCAGGTTCCCTGCGAGACTCTCCACCTCTCCCCGGGTCCTTTGGCCGTCAAAAAAGCTGCGGTGCATCATGATTCATCGGTATGAGCTTTATCTGTGGTATGTTCCAAAAATCAGCCAGACCTGCACGATCATGACAACCATATTAACTGATGCCTCTTCAAACGGTACTAATGAAGCGGCTGCAGCATCTTGCTCTCATTGCACATGATATGGGGACGATATTCCTCTTCCTGGGCGGGATAACGCTTCTGCCCCTTCTGGTCACCGTCATCTTCCAGGAGTGGGATGTTCTGCTCCCCATGGCCCTTGTACCTGCAGTTTTCAGTATCCTCGGGGCTCTCGCGGGGAGGATCCCAAAAACAGCGGAAATTCCCCGCTTAAGTGTCGCAATTATTGCGGTCGCACTCACATGGATTGCAATCTCGCTTGTCGGTGCCATCCCCTTCTCCCTTATCCTTCACATGAACCCGACCGACTGTATCTTCGAAACCATGTCGGCGTGGACGGGAACGGGATTTTCAGTGATGACCAGCCTTGATACCACCTCTAAGACACTCCTGTTCTGGCGGACATTCATGCAGTGGATCGGGGGTATCGGTGTCATTTCCTTTGGAATTGCCATGATTTCCCGGTCAGGGCTCGCACTCTCACGCCTCTACCGGTCAGAAGGCCGGACTGAAGATCTCATGCCAAGTATTGTCTCCACGGGTCGCAGGATCTGGGGGATTTATGCGGTTC
Organism: Methanoregulaceae archaeon; assembly: GCA_041305745.1. Lineage (GTDB taxonomy): Archaea > Halobacteriota > Methanomicrobia > Methanomicrobiales > Methanospirillaceae > UBA467. Next base: position 7,683 of record JBFYKV010000177.1, read on the forward strand.
TGACGGTAATTTTTATTTTTCTCGCAATGCTAACCGGTATTTCGTTGTGGGACGCCATTAATGTGATTATGGTCAGCATCTCGACAGGAGGATTTTCCATCCATGACGCCGGGATATCATACTACCATAATGCCCTTCTCGAGGCACTCCTCATCCCGGTTATGATCATCGGGGCACTCCCGTTCAAATTGTATTTCATAATGTACCGCGGGCGCTTTTCTGCCATCTGGAAAGACAGGGTGGTCCAGGTCATCCTCCTCCTTGCGGCTGCAGGGTCACTCTGGGTCACGCTCAATCTCTGGCTCTTTTCAGATTTACCGGTTACCATGGCGATCCGGCAGGGCGTCTTTTGTACAGTATCGGGTTTTACCTGCTGCGGGCTGCAGAATTCGAACCTTGACTGGCTTCCGCTGCCGCTTCTCATCATCATGATGCTCATGGTAATCGGTGGTGCTGCGGGAAGTACTTCCGGGGGTGTCAAGGTCAACCGGGTTATCCTGACCTATGAAGGGCTTGGGTGGTGGTTCAGACGGTTTTTTGTCAGGGGAACGGTAATGGTGCCGTTCTCGCACGGGGGGAAGAATTACCCGAAGGACTTTTCTGAACTTGAGTTGTCAAAGAATATGCTCGTAATCATTCTCTATGTGCTTATGATCGGCTTTGCAGTGATAGTGGCTTTTCATCTCGCCGCGACTGCTTTGCCTATCCAGGCAGTGGTATTTGACCTTGTTTCTGCTGCAAGCAACGTAGGACTGGGTTCCGGATATTTCACCCCGGCAAGCCCGTTATCGATAAAGTGGCTGTTTATCGTCATTATGTGGGCAGGGAGGCTTGAAATTATACCGGTTCTTATCCTGGCGGTCGGGGTCCTTCAGGGATTTGAAATTATTCCGGCTGCAAAGAGGATCCGGAGAGGATAAACCGGTCCATAACAAAACCCGGACAAAAAATGCAAGGGATCGAGAGGAAAATGGGCTCTTTTCTCTCCCGTGTGAATACAATCTGTCTTGTAGAATGATATGTGATGGCTTTTACATCCATACCTCTCAATACGATAAAATTTCGCCGCCCCTGGTAATACCGCGAAGGCTGCACCTTTCTAATCAGGGACGACCATATAGTCGCCGCCAGAGGGTATGCTATACGGGAGAAATAATGTCTTATGATTTTTCTGATTAAACGCCGGCGATTCAGTGATTATTCAGTGTTCCCCTGAATAACTGATATCCAATCAATCAATCAAGAATACAAAACAACCAAGAGGCGAAAATATGCTTTATGCCAGCCAAAGAGCGGGAAATGAACGCCTTTTTAGAATTTTTAAGTCTTGTATCGTCACAATTTCATAATTAAAGTCTCCATTGGGAAAATTTTCCTGAAACTAAAATTGTGGCATTAAAGTAGTAGAACGGCGGTAACTAAAACGTGAGAATACGTGATGAAATTCATCAGTGCAGTAATAATTCTTGGCCTCGTCGTTTTTGCAGGGCTGGTTCCGGGATGCATATCCCCGTCTTCCCCTGATGCCGCAACGAGCGGGGAGATCCCGGCAGTGCCGGTGGAAGCAGGCAATACTGCAAAAATTTCCGGTGACCCCGGAGAACTGTTCTTTGTAACAGAGGAATATCCCCCGTTCAATTATGTGGAAAACGGGACTATCAGGGGGATCGCAGTCGAACTGCTTACCGGGGTATTCCGGGAGTCTGACAATGTGACCTTTGCTGATCATATCTGGGTGTTCCCCTGGTCAAAGGCCTACCAGACTGCTTTATCGCGCAATAATACAGTAATCTTCGCCACTACCCGGCTTCCGGAGAGGGAGAACCTCTTCAAATGGGCAGGACCGCTTGTTTCCGAACGAAAGGTCCTCTTTGCGTCCC
>JBFYKV010000178.1:0-23446 GCA_041305745.1 Methanoregulaceae archaeon
ACCAGCAGAACGGCTTTCCGGGCCGTCATTTACCGCGGTTCCGACATTGCCCTCGACGATTATTTCACCGCCGGTGAATGCAACAACCGGTGGTGCAGCTGCCCCCTCATCACCGGTTCAGGTCACCATTATTATTCCTTCTCCACCATCCCTTTCCTGCACACCACCCCCTGACACCGGGAATCAGCACAACCCCCGGTTCCCCCTTCAACGGTCACATCGCAGGTACCGACTCCACTCCCGGCTTCTCCGTAATATCCAACACCTTCAATCACGACGTTTATTCCGCAGACATCACCTGGTACAACTATCCGGACTCCCGTTTCACCAACACCGGTACCTACCTGAAAAAATACCCCCCACGCAGATATTTTTTCCGGAAGCCCCGGAGTTCCGGAGAAATCAATCGCCGGAATGGTAAAAAACGCCACAAGAGGACGCAGGATTACACAGCAATCCGGATTGAAGAAGTAAAATAATCACGGTCCTGTAACCGGAATATACACCCGCATTTGCAATACCATTACAGGGCCCCTTTATCGTTAAGGCCGGGATATTGTGTTATTTTTTACGAACACCATTATTCCGACGGATAATAGTGCGAGAAGTGTTCCGAAAACAAATATGGCGCCAGGGGAATAGACATCCCACAACATTCCAGCAATGAATCCTCCCGGGAGTGCTACAAGACCAATCGCGGTATGAAACGTTCCAAGGGCTGTTGCTTTTATTTCAGGCGGGGAAAGGTCAACGACATATGCCCTCTGGGCACCATCGATGAATGCAAAGAAAATGCCATACAATGCGAAGAATAAAGGCAGAACCGAATAATCTGTCACAAATACAAGTCCGGCCGAGAGAAGGATGAATAAAGCATAACCTGATATGATTACTGGTTTTCTCCCAATCCTGTCGGATACGACTCCTGCCGGGATGGTGCAGAGTGCGTACACGGCATAAAACAGGACATAAAAAAGCAGTGCTGTGTCATCAGGAGCCCCGGCTGATTGTGCCTTGAGCAGAAGGAACGCATAGCCGTAGTGCCCGAGCCCGAAAATTGCCGAAGCCAGTATATACAGGCGGAGATTGGCAGAAAGCATGCGGAGACTTATGGCGAGTGAAGGTTTTGCATGGGGTTCAGTGGGGGATTGCGGTTCAGGGGTATCTTCACGTATGAAAAAGATTACCAGTACTGCGATGATCCCGGGAATAAATGCAATGATAAAGACATTCTGAAACCCATAGACCGGGAGAAGGATAAAGGCCAGGATTGCCCCCCCCATTGAACCAATTCCGTCCATGGCGCGGTTAAACCCGAATGCCTTTCCCCTCACATCCGGATCGCTTGACTCGGCAACAATAGCATCACGTGGTGCCGTCCGGAGACCTTTTCCTACCCGTTCAACAACACGCAGGAACAGGACTGCGGGCCAGACTACAGCGAATGCAAAGAGAGGTTTTACAAACGAGGAGATGCCGTACCCAAGAAGGACAAAAGGTTTTCTCCGCCGGATGCGGTCCGAAAAATATCCTGATATCACCTTTAGAAACGAGGCCGTGGTTTCTGCAGCCCCTTCTACCAGGCCAACGACAAATGCACCGGCTGCAAGAACAGATGTGAGGTACAGGGGTATTAGCGGGAAGACCATCTGGCTGCTTAAATCGGTGCAGAGGCTCACAATACCAAGTATGATGATATTCAGGCCGATTCCCCTGAAAAAACGTTCTGATATCTTTTTAGTTTTCCTGCTCACGTTTTTTGCTCCGCCGGTTGCCGGAACTACAAAGAATCTGCATTAAACAGGTAAATGTATTCTGAATCCCGGTTGACGGATCCCGGGCTTCATGCTCCTGACAATTATTTTTTAGTTCTGAACCGGCAGTTACGGACTTTAGGGATATCAGGAAGAATCCGGTCTCCCCATACATTCAAACGGCTTTCTTTCCTTACGGGAAAAGATATATTCCGGATCGACTGCGCACCGTGAGGGTTTCCGGATCAAAGGGTGATGAACTTATTCATATCTCCTTTTTTTAATCCTCAGTCTCAGACTGAATTGCGGGACAAAAATTACAGATCGAATAAAAAACGTCTTTTTCCTTGTCGCGGACAGGGCAGAAATACGTCCCGTCCTTTTCTTCGATAAAAATCCCACCCGGGAACGGCATTCCGACCGGATGCCCGGGAAGATTTAAGACAAACATCGAAAACCCGCTGATCAGGTAGTAAAAAAGACGGTGAAATGGGGTATAAAACTGGATCCCTGATTCCGTATGCTCGTCCCAGCAGAAGCACCCGCGGGGTACCATCTGGCAGAACGCAGAAAACGCGTCGGGATCGGATACCGGATCCCGCAATGTCCCGAACTGCCCGCTCCTGTACATGAGAAGTAGACGGTGATACATCCCGAAGATCTGTTCGGTAAAATAGGGCCGGACTGCCTCACGGTAGGGGGACGGGAGTTGAGCCACTTCATTTACAAGACTGCCGCCAAGTACCTGGAGATCATACATCGAATAATGCATTACCTGCCGGGCAATCGCATCCCCAAGATCTCCGCGGGTCTTATATAGGACGAGATGATCGCAAATCTCTTTTATCCTTTCAAATTCTTCCGGGAAAGCGCCGTTATCATTGTCATCCCATTCAGGGGATACATGCGTGCCTGCCATATATTCTCGTAAATTATCGTTTTTACAGACGGGATTTCAGACCCGTTCCATCACCCGGGTAAGGGAAATCACGCATTACACAGAACCGCCCGGTCCGGGGAGCAGTCCGGCATTTCCTGTCCCCATGCCATTTTCCCGGCTGTCCCCGGTGTCCGCCTTCCTGTCCTTGCAATAATAAAACTGCACCAGTCTTACTTATACTTATTTTCAACAGGATCTTCCCGGGAGCCATTACTGGCGGGGCCGTGGGTCCTGCAATGATATACGGCGAAGAGAACCATGACCCCTCCAATGCAGGTGAGAGGTAAAAAACCAGCTTTTGTAGGGGCAGGAGTCGTACCGGGGGTCACTTTTGCTTCGATACCCTCTGCCGTCGGCATTGTCGAGATCGGTAACTGTGTAACAAGGCCGATCGGGGGATTTACGTGGATAATAAAAGTCGAGACTGGCTGAGGTCCGGCCATTCCTGCCTTTCCCGGGCAAAGCAGTGCTTCTGCCTGTCCGCCAAGGAATATCACCTCCACACTGGATGCATCATTTCTTCCTGAATAGGTAAATGACTGCCCTGTGTTCATCGACCGATCGACTATACTTATCCCGGAACTGGTAAGGTTGACCCGCGCAGAGCGCGCAGTGCAGACCGCACCAGTGCATGTGTTACAGTCTGGTGTCGTCTTGTACGAGAACCCGTAGTCCGCAATAAGCGGAACCGGTATGGTTGCCGGGTCCCCGATGATATCAGTCGCCTCCCGGTTATCAGTGCCGGGTGCGGCTATAACGCGTGCAATACCAGCCCATTCAATGCCCGGAGATCCCAGGCTGGACACTACAACTTTATCCCCACGTGTCAGCCGGGTAAATGCGATAACATCAGGAGAAGTCCCGGTAAGCTCCTGCGGGGTAATTGCCGAAAATGAACATACCGGTGCACTTCCATCTGCCGGATAGATGCAGCCATATTCACCTTCAGCCCGTATTGTAACCGATTCTGATACCGGGTCAAGAGCCGTCACCGTTCCAAGATAGGTATATTGTTGAAGGACTGCCCCTGCCGGGGCGGCAATGCACGCCAGCAGCAGTGCTGATATTAAAACCGTAATAGCCAGATACCTCATTTCAGACCTTTCCTTTCCAGATCAACCGGCACCAGATGTATCACCTGTCGCCGGATCTATGATACTGTCGGATTTTTTCTCCAACATTAAAAAAGGTACGTATCCGATCCCGGTACTGTGGCGTATTCAACCCCGGCCGGATCAATCCGGTTATGTGGTGACACCCGCTTTTTTTATGAGATAATACCCCGCGGAAAGTGCGATGACGATTACACCGAGCCCGAACAGGGGCAATTCGGTAGTGCCTGACATGACTTCTGCAGACAATGGATCAAGGAGGATAATTTTTCGCGCTACCGCGATAATCGCGAGGAGGACAATGACCTCGACATGTATCTCGTGTTTTGTAATATATGCCTTGATGGTATCAAGCAGTTCAATTCCAATCAGGATCAGCAGGAAAAATCCGAATACATTCAGGATCTCATGGTTGTCGAGCCGATAGGTGATATCAAGGATCAGCCCCTCGACAAGCAGCCAGATTAGTTCAAGTACTGCAAAAAAGATGACACCTGCGAGGAGTATGATAAGAATATAATACACTCCCTTTTCAAACTGGTTAAGACGTTCCAGCATCTGACTGCTCCCGATACATATACCTTCAAAATAGTATTTGAGTATTTTTAAATGGAATCCGTGGTACCTCCCCTGCAGTGTCCCCCGGCAGGTTCTTACTATCAGGATTCAGGGGGTTCACCCGGCCGGATGCTATACCGTGTCACCGTATCCATTACACCGTGGTGCACAATTCACGGGATGAAGGGTGAACTATTAAATAATGCGGTGTTATCCCATTATATAACTGATTAGTGGAGCTAACCGGGATGAATCTGAATAAAAGTTTATGTATATTCGTGATCGTCGTCATCGCGCTCGTTATGCCGGCGGGGACAGTCATGGCTGCACAAGGAGTGCCTGCCGGTGTTGGAGGAGAGGTAGGATATTTTAAAATTGATTCGGTTCCGTCGGGAGGACAGGTCTTTTTTGATGGAACATTAATGGGGCAGGCACCGGTTACCGTACCGGTCTACACGACGGCAACTCCTGACCATACGGTTTCCCTCACCCTTCCCGGATATCTTCCGTGGAGCCAGCATTATACTACCAATCCCCCCGCAGGACAGACCATTCCTGTTATTGCGCGGATGGTATCTTCAACCGGGTACGGCTCAATTTCTGTTATTTCGTCCCCAAATGGTGCCCTTGTGACACTTGATGGCTCAAAGGGACAACAGGCCCCGTGGAATTATAATGATGTCCAGTCAGGATCTCACCTCGTACAGGCATTTCTCTCCGGGTACCAGCCATATTCTACCATCGTTACGGTTGATCCGGGGCAGGCTGCCACGGTGTATGCAGTACTAAACCCGCTGACAGTTATCGGTACACTCCAGGCAAAATCATCCCCCGGCGGGGCAGATCTCTATATCGACGGTTTCTATTCGGGGTCCACCTCCACCACAGTCGGTAACCTTGAGGCAGGGAACCATGTTGTCCACCTCAGGCTTGCAGGATACGACGATTATACAGGGTTTGTTACCATCCAGCAGAACAAGGTTACAAACCTTGATGTGACCCTGAATGTTAAATCACAGGCAAAAGAAGGCGATATCGTTGTCCAGTCAAATCCCCCCGGAGCCGCGGTATTCCTTGACGGGACATTTATGGGTACAACCGAAAAAGGAAATCCTATTGACCTGACCGGTATCGCAACCGGGAGCCATACCCTTGATATCAGGCTGGGAAATTACAATGACTATTCTACAGTGATCGAAGTAACAGCCGGGAAAGTGAGCACTGTTACTGCTGAACTTGTCCCGGTCAGCCAGCCGACCCAGAGTGGCACCGTCCAGATCATCTCATCACCCGCCGGTGCAAATGTATTCCTGGATAATGCATGCACCGGGATAACCCCGCTGACGCTTCCTTCAGTAGATGCCGGGGCGCATACGCTCCTTCTCCGTCTTCCCGGTTACGTAGATTATTCAACCTCCATTAACCTTGGAGCCGGGCAGGCACTTCAGGTTGATGCTGCCCTTACACCGGTTCCTTCACCGACCGGCGCAGGAATGGTACCACTTACGATTCTCATCGCCCTTGCAGTCCTCACGATTATACCGGGAAGAAGAAGATAGATGGCAATACCCATCTTTTAAGGGTCTTATCTAATCCATTTGGGATATTGTATTCCCGTTTATGCATAGTATATGACGGCAGTTGCCCCTGCACCCCCAACAGGATGGACTTCACCGCCCCAGAAAATACCGAAAAGATTCAGCATTTCGAATCCGGGGCGACGATTGCGGTCGCCAACAGAAATTACGACTACAAAAATGCGTAATGGTAGAATGCTTATCTGATTAACCGCGGCGATTCAAGTGACTATTCACCACCACCTCAAAGATCCAGGGTTCTATTACCCCATACAAAACAACGAAGAGGCTCTTTTATACGCATACTTCAATTTTCCCGCATTTAAAACGTAAGAGACAGTATCAGGGGGTCTTCCCCGGTCCCAAAATAATCAGGTTTAAAAGCAGTTTCACAAAAACCGGCTGATTTATAAAGCCTGACTGCAGGAATGTCAGAGGGGGAAACGGTCATGAATATTCTTCTGGCCCCTTTCTTTTGAAGTCCGGCAATAAGTGCAGAGGTAAGCATGCGCCCGAGTCCCCTTCCCTGGCAGTTATCTGCAATTCTCATCCTGATAATCCAGGCTTCCCCGGGTTTCGCCGGCACAATGCCTCCAACGGCATATCCCCGGATTATCCCGTCTTCCAGGAGCACGAGAAACGTAATCAAGGAAACAGTTCGGCCGCCTTCCTGACAAAGACTGCAGCAGCATCAGGAGACCCTTTTTTTCCCAGTTCAAGAAAGCTGACTGGATCAAAATCTCCTGATATATAGTGCCTGATTGTGGGTTCCATAAACAGTGGATCGGTCTTATCAGATTAATACCCGATGGGAAGGAACAGGTTCGCTTACTCTGATGGAACGAGCCTGATAATGATGCAACTGACCACAGATAACCGGCTGCCCGGTTCCGGGAGCACCGGATGGTATCCGTGCGTTTTCATCCTCTGCACAACCTCCTCCCGGGGGTATGGATGGCGGAATAGATCGATACAGTCATGATAGTGCATGTTATGTACCTGGAAATCATAACAAGGCTGGGGAATTCTTATAACACGACGTTGTCTGTCACTCCCGGGGTGATCAAATACCACTTATTATCAAAATATGCGGCATCACGAGGCCTGAAGATGCAAGATGTGCAGTAAAGCACGGTGCGGATGCAATAGGGGTTATTATGTACTCCGATTCAAAAAGGTCAATTGATATCGGGCGTGCAAAGGAAATTTTTACGGCAGCAGGTCCGGGGGTAATGAAGGTCGTTGTAACACATACAAAATCAGACGATGATCTACAAAAAATTCTTTCCGTACGACCGGATGCTATACAGGTCTCATATCCTTTCATATTTCCCCGGGACCGTTCCTACAAGGTGATCCGGGTTACAGGAAAAAACGGTGAAATATGCCAGGACTGTGATGCAGTGATTATTGACGGGAGCATGGGATCAGGGACATTATTCAATCACTCTTTTGCCAAAGAGATAGTGAAAAAGTCATCCCACCCGGTATACCTTGCCGGGGGGCTCACACCGGAAAATGTAGATTATGCAATCCGGACCATCCGGCCATGCGCTGTCGATGTTGCATCAGGAGTCGAAATAACTCCTGGTATCAAAAATTGTGAAAAAATCAAAAAATTTATCGAAAATGCCAGGGCTGCTGAAAAAGAAATGCAGTCATGAAATAATCGTATCCGATATCTTTTCATAGTATGCCATGCACCGTTGAGACAGAAATGAGTGCAAACACGCTCGTTTAATTGAACGATGCAATCCTGCAGTAAAGAGGGCATGAATAAACTGAACCTTTTAAAAAACTCCCCGCCCTCTCACTATTTTTTTACTGATTTACATCTCCGACAGGTGTCGACCCATTTAACTTTTCATGAGTTGCATGGGATATGGGATACTAAATAAGCCAGATTGAGAATCTGGCCTATAATAAGGAGATAAATGCCGGTTCCCTGACTGATGTCGCTGATTCATGCGGGGGTGGAGCATGGGGCCAGGGGTACCTGACCTGTTATTCATGTTCGCCTGGTACCCAGCGTGAGCCATCCGCGAGCAGTTCCTTTTTCCAGATAGGAACTGTCTCTTTTATCCGGTCAATAATAAACTCGCAGGCTTCAAAGGCTGCTTTCCGGTGCGCTGCCCCGACCAGTATGCACACAATAGGGTCTTTTATGTCAAGGCGTCCGATCCGGTGTATAATATCCACCGATTTTATATCAAACCGTTCCATCGCCTCGTCGCGCAGTTGTGCGAGTTCCCGGGCCGCAACTTCTTCATAAGCCTCAAGATCAATACATCTGATACCGTCATCCCTGACCGTGCCGAAAAACGTGACAATTGCACCTATTTCCGGGCGTATTGCGCCCTGTGTGAGTGCTCCAATATCAAAAGAATCGTGAGTTATACGTATCATAGACTAAAAACCTCCTTATTAACCGCCTGCAACAGGAGGAAGGAGTGCAAGTTCGTCCCCCTCAGCGAGGGTGCCTGTGGCCCTGGCATCTCCTGAAAGGCGCTTTTTATTGATCAAAACGATAATATAAGGGCGTATCTTTCCTTCTTCGTCATAAAGTGCTTCCTCCCCGCCGCCTGCCCGTGCCGCAATTTTTTCCATCGCATCTCCGGTTGTTGATCCATCCGGGAGTGTCAGTGCAAACTCTCCTCCAAAGAGTTCCCTGAACCGTGCAAATGTTTTTACCTGAATTATCATCCTCGTTGCTCCTCTGCCTTTATCTGAACTGACTGCATTCGCTGCATGCGGGGTCCCGTTCCGCCGGGACGTATTCGATCGTGGAAGCCAGGCCATCCCAGAGAAGGATCTGCCCGGTTATGAGGCTGCCTCTCCCGGTAATATACTTGATTACTTCATTGGCCTGTATCATCCCGATGATTCCTGCGGTGGTGCCAATGACCGGCGCAGGTCCGGGAGGCGGGGGGTGTGGGAACATGCATCTGAAACATGCCGTTTTTCCCGGGATTATTGTTGCAACCTGGCCATCGAATCCGCATACCGCACCATGAACAAGGGGAATTTGATTCCTGCACGCCACCTGGTTCAGAGAATACCGTGTCTGGAAATTATCAGTTGCGTCCACAATAATATCAGCATTCCCCACAAAGGTGCCTGCATTTGATTCATCAATTTTTGCAGTAATGGATTCGACACAGGTATGTGGATTCAATTTCTGTAACCGCTCTTTTACCGTGACACTTTTTTCCGTGCCTATTGTGGTCTCGTCAAAAAGTACCTGGCGATTGAGATTCGTCATCTCTACGCGGTCCATGTCAGCAATAATTATCCGGCCAATACCGGCAGCGACAAGGTACAGGGCAACAGGACACCCGAGTCCGCCAGCTCCGGCGATAAACACTGTCGCCTGCTTTAACCGCGACTGTGCTTCGTCTCCCAGCAGTATTAACTGCCTTTTATAGCGCTCCTGTTCTGCCAGATTTAACATACTGGGTCTCATTATACTTATGTCCAGGGGCCAAATCCCCGATCCCTGCACCAGATCTTTAGTCTGGAGAGATACTTCATACTTTTTTCTTTTTGCCCCTTTATCAATTTGTGCAGTGATGCCATTGTCTGGAGAGATACTTCATACTTTTTTCTTTTTGCCCTTTTATCAATTTGTGCAGGGATGCCATTGAAATGTGTGAACCGTCACGGTTCCCTCACGCCTGAGGATAAACCGTGTAAAAAAATACTTTATCCGGAATTGTATATCAAAAAGGGGCCTGTAGAACGGGATATTCCCCGTCTTTTTTCGATCCTTAAATAAGTTTATGCAAAAATTTTTTTGCTGCGAAATACCAGGATCCGAAAAGAGAACAGATAATTTAATGGCAGGAAAAATGGGACAACTGACTCTGGTCATCCCAAAACCGCGTGATGCCGACAGGGTGGCAGGAGGATCACCCCAGATCCTGGTGCGCGGTCATTTTAGAGTGTATACCTTTCAGGGTATATGAAAAAGGTCATGACGGGGAATACAGGTGTACCCGGCAAAAAATACATTAAATGATTCCGCCTTGTCTAAAAGAAGTATAACCCGCGACTTCGCGGATATCCTCATTCTATTGTAAATCCGGCGTGCCTGAGGGTATAACTGATAATATAGTAGACCAGGATAAGGACAACGGCTGATATAATAATAGAAATAACCGGATTCCCAATCCGGCTCCGGGAGATATCACCTGCAAAAAGACCGCATATCGCAGAAAAAAAGAGGACTGCCAGTGTAAGCGGACGAATAAGGGTCTTCATGGTCACAGGTAATGTTTGATCGTACCTCTATTTAGCGACACACAGTAATTTTTTACTTTTTCCAGGCGTGCTGTTATTTCCAATCCATGACAATACTCACATATGCAGTGTCATTTCCTTGGTACAAACGGCTGGTATGATACACCTGCCGGAAATACCACCTGTATCCTCCTCGAGTCAGATGAAGGGTTTTTTATCCTGGACGCAGGGAACGGAATACAGAGAATGGACCAGTTTGATACCGGTGACCTGCCGGTTCACCTGTTTCTTTCGCACTTTCATCTCGACCACATCGCAGGGCTCCATATCCTTAATAAGTTCAGGTTCAGCGGGGGACTGGTTATTCACGGGCCCCCGGGAGTAACGAAGCTGATGTCGTTTTTCCTGAACCCTCCATTCACAATTTCCTGGCGCGAACTTCCTTTCCCGGTTACCTTTCATGAACTGCAGGAAAAGGGCTACAAAATCCCTGTCCCGTTCGAATGCCGGGAGTTACTGCACTCATCACCCTGTTTTGGATACCGCTTCTCACTCGAAGGGCGGACCATTGCGTACTGCCCTGATACAGGTTATTGCAGCAATGCCGTCCGGCTCGCAGAGGAAGCGGATCTCCTGATCACCGAATGTGCATTTCTTCAGGGAATGGAAAATGTAAAATGGCCTCATCTCAATCCCGAAACCGCGATACGTATCGCACGGGAGGCCGGGGCCCGGCAGCTGGCTCTTGTTCACTTCGATGCACACCTCTACAGGACCCTGGAAGACAGGTTTGCCATCATGGATGCATTTTCAGACGATTTCCCGGGGTTACATATCGCAACGGATGGACTCTGCCTTTCAGTATAGGGCCTCCCATTTTTTCGCCGGCCGGCACTGATCAACAGTCTTACCTGATGATGAGGGAATTTTTGGTGCCGGACTTATATCACAGCCTCTCTTCCTTTGGGGCTGCAATCCGGGTATGTGCAGATGTACGGACAGGCGGTCAACCCAGCCAGTCGTGTTCATGGCTTTCAAACCGAGGAATATTTCGCTGATAAAATACTGAAATATTAAACCCTGATTTACAAATTAAAAGTAAATCTTACCCCAACCTGTATGCCAGGATGCTGCGATGAGAATGTATACATAGCCTGAATATAATTACTTCATCCGGCTTTTCCGGAGATGAGTAAGATGGCAGAAAATATCATGCACAGGGATGTTCTTGAGCTGGCGGTTGCAGATGGCAGGTTTACACTGTTTCTCAACGCGGTAAAAAAGGCAGGCCTTGAAGAATTTTTTATGACTCCGGGGCCTTTTACGCTCTTTGCACCAGTGGATGCGGCATTTTCAAGATTTTTTTACCTGCTGACCGTGACTGTTCCCGGCGACCCGTTCGGGTGGTTAAAACACGTCGTCCTTGATCACGTCGTTTCCGGCACTGTCATTATCCTGCCTTTCAATCCTTCAGGGGAAAATATTTTTAAAACGGTGACCGGAAAGACACTTGTCTTACGTAAGGACAAAAAAATTATGATTAATGAGGCACGGGTCCTTGAAGCTGATAACATGTGCAGGCACGGCTGCCTTCACGTTATCAACAGGATCCTCACTCCTGACGAGGAGCTAAAAGAAGTTCCATTCTATTAATCCCTTTTTTGTATCCTTTCAATGATTATTCCCGGTCAGGCAGGAACCTTCGTTTCGTTCTTTTGAAAAATAACAGGATCACCGTCAACACTGCCGACACACCATCTCGCATAAGGATGGGACAGGGAGGGGTGAGAACTACTCCTTTCAGAGAAATGGATAAAACATGTTTTTTCGAAATGTGCATTTCAAAAATGCCTCGAAATAATAATGTCATCACATTCGCAGAATGGAAAAATAATAAAAATCTGAGTGATTGGTGGAGATTCTAATATGCCCTTTCACCATGCTGGGTCAGATCAAGACCAAGATATTCTTCTGTCTCTGTCACCCGCAGACCTATAAACCGGTCAATAATCCTGGCAAGGACATACGTGACGGTGAATGCAAAAATCAGGATAATAATCGCGCCTGTTATCTGTGTAACGAGGAGATCTGTATGTCCCTCAATAAGTCCTGATGCACCGTTTACACCTGCCGTGGCAAAGATACCAATGGCGATGGTTCCCCACAGGCCCCCCACGCCATGAACCGCCCATGCGTCAAGGCTTTCATCCATTTTTCTGTTGATCCGCCATAACATGGCCTTATAGCAGAGCACCCCGGCTACGCCCCCGATAACTATCGCCCACATGGGCGTGACGTACCCGGCACAGGGTGTGATGGCACCTAGACCGGCAACCGCACCGCTGACCATCCCGAGTGAGCTCGGCCTGCCCCGGAACCACGAGACAAAAAGCCATGCAAGTGCCCCGGCTGCTGCAGAGGTATTTGTCACTACGACTGCGTTTACCGCAAGACCGTTTGCAGCGAGGGCACTCCCGCCATTAAAACCGAACCAGCCAAACCAGAGAAGTCCCGCCCCGAGAAGTGTCATCGGTATGTTCTGGGGATCAAGCGAGTATTCTCCAAACCCTGAACGTTTTCCGATGACAAAGGCGAGTGCCAGCGCCGCAAAACCTGCTGTTATATGGACGACCGCCCCCCCGGCAAAGTCGAGGAATCCCATTGCCGCTGCCCAGCCTCCGCCCCATACCCAGTGCGCAACGGGCTCATATACAACGGTAATCCATACTAACCCGAATATCAGGAATGCACTGAGTTTTATCCGTTCTGCCATACCCGATGTGACAATAGCAAGCGTTACCGCGGCAAATGTCAATTGGTACATCATGAAAAGCATTGGCGGACAGGGAAGGCCGGGTGCATCGAACGGTACATTATTCAGGCCTGCATATTCGAGGGAACCGATTATTCCCGATACATCCGGTCCGAACGCGAGGCTGTACCCTATAATGATCCACTGGATACTTACCAGGGCAAACGCGATGAATGAAAGGGCTACCATTGAGATGAAATTCTTTTTCCTGACCAGTCCCCCGTAAAAAAATCCGACCCCGGGGGTCATCAGCATCACCAGTGCCGTTGCACACAGGAGCCACGCTGTCGTTGAACCGCTGTCAACCGTCATGAGCTTTTCACTCCCCGTAAAAGAATCGGGATGGTTTCTGAGCCGGATAAAATGTCGCAGAAATCAATCATTTTCGAGAACGCAGATTTATTTAATTTTTTTATCATGTTTCTTACAGGTAAACGATAAGCCGTCAGTAGAATCGCCTCTCCAGAAAGTGATGGAAAGAATTTTTGTTCTAGTTTATATAAAATTATTTGTTATTGAGAGATTTTTTCCGGCACTGGATACGATGACCCGATCCATATAAAAAACCATTCCCGGGAAACTGGAATCCTAAGCACCGGGAAGATCGCGGTCATATTTTAATATGGCTGCATCAATAGTTACAGCGGGAGAAGACTGTATTCACTTCGCATATATCAGGAAGACTACGCGGAACCCTGTGCCCGGATTCCCCGGCCGATGCCAGTCTGCCTTGTTATTCAGCCCTGGAGATGGAGAATGATTGAATATATCATTGGTTTTCTAATCGCAATTATTATCGGGGCTATTGCGGCTATTGCCGGTCTTGGAGGCGGGTTCCTGTTTGTACCGACTCTCATCCTCCTGTTCGGAGTTGATCCAAAAACTGCAATCGGCACGAGTCTGTCAATTATTGTATTCTCGACATTGTCCTCATCAGTGGCATACTCCCGCCAGAAACGTATCTTTTACCGGAGCGCTGTATGCCTCGCGATCCCAGGGATTCTATTTTCACTTCTTGGATCTCTTGCGACCGCATATATTTCCAGCACAACCTTAACTTTCATTTTTTGTATTGTTCTTTTCATTGTTGCGCTAAAAATGATATACCCCGGGCTTCCACTCATCGCCCCGATGAAATTCGGCCCGTCTCATGACGAAGTCTGTACGGACTGCTATTCCAATGTCACACATCACCGCCTGTATTATAGCCATGTCTTTTTCTGGGGAGCACTCGGAGGACTGATGTCCGGGCTCACCGGTATCGGGGGAGGGGTTATCAACGTTCCCGCTCTCACAATGGGAGGGATGCCGGTACACTTCGCGGTGGCCACTTCCACATTAGTAATATTATGCACCGCACTGGCAGGAACTGCAGTGCATACCCGTCTGGGCCATGTATCTCCCCCGTACATGGTCTCATATTCCCTTGGTGCAATCATCGGGGCACAGGCCGGAGTCCGTCTTGCACCCCGGATCAAGGCTGAACGGTTAAAATCCGGAGTTGCAATCGTCCTTTTTATAACCGTGTTTATTGTCCTTGCCGAGAATTTTTACCTGGTACCGGTTTAACCGTGAATAATTTTTAAAAGTAAGACCGGCTCTGTAACGATGTTGAAATGCAGGCAAGAATGAAATGGCATATACAATTCTGCCTGATGTTTTTATTTTCGGCCTCCCCGCCGTCTTGTATGGGTTTGATAGCAGGTACCGGAACTGGCCATCATATAATCCCCGATACAGGCCATTATCAGTTTAGCCGGGCCACTCCGGCCCAGGCATTCGTTTCGCTCCCTTTCAGCCCTGTTTCCAGGGAAACCGTATCTCAAACCGTGCACCATCCGCACGGTCTATCCCGATAGACCCGTCAAGCTGGCCTGCCAGTACTTTTACAAGCTGCATACCAAGGGTATCCTGCGAATCGATATCGAAGTATTCGGAAAGACCGATCCCGTTATCGTGCACAACAAGCATAAGATCCTTTTCTCCGGATTTTTTAAACATTATTCTGATAATTCCCGTTTCTTTTCCGACAAACGCATATTTCAGGGAATTTGTAACAAGCTCGTTTAAGATTAGACCGAGGGGTATTGCAGTATTCAGATCAATATCGATATCCTCGGTATCATACTCAACAGAAATATCGCCGGCAAGATGCGAGTAGCCAAGGATATCAGACCCGAGTTTCCGTATGTAATGTGAAGCACTGATGAGGGCGAGGTCCTTTGACTGGTAGAGCGCCTCATGCACAAGAGACATCGAGCGGACCCGGCGTTCACACTGAACGAACTGTTCGATTGCTTCAGGATCTTTTATAAGACTGGACTGGAGATGGATAAGACTCGAAATGACCTGCATATTATTTTTCACCCGGTGATGGACTTCTTTTAAGAGAACTTCCTTTTCCTTCAATGAAGCCTTTAATTTTTGTTCATACTTTTTCCGGTCTGTAATGTCACGGGCGGTAAATAATATAGACGGTACATCCCGATAGAGGATTATTCTTCCCGACACCTCCACGGGCATTATTTTTCCGTCGCCAAGAAGGAAGACGGTCTCGTACATTGCCTTCCCGTTTTCTCTCAGGTTGTTTAACCAAGCTGCCCGGTCCGTGATAAATGAGGCATCTTCGAGTTCATTGCTGTTCATCCGCATAATCCGGTCCCGGGAATACCCAAGCGTCTGTTCGGCGACCAGGTTCACCTCGATGACCTTCCCCCCCATATCGGTGATGAATGTCGGGTCGGTAGCATTTTCAAAGAGGGCGTGGTACCGCTCCTGCGCCTCGAAAAGTGCATCCTTGGATGCGACCTCCTCGGTGATATCGATGAAAAGGGCAATATACCCCCCATCGTGTTCCGTCTTCTGCTGCAGGAGGGGAGCGATGTGAATATCAAGCTGCAACGGGTCCTTCCCTTTCACACCAAGCATGAACGGAAGTACGATATCATCCCATGGAACAGAATAATTTAAGGATATGGATTTTCCCTCTCGCAAATCCTGTCCAAGGGGCGGAGTGATAATCCCGAGCCGGAAGAGGTTTAGTTCATTGATCTTTCCCCTGTCAGGTATACCAAGTATCCCAAAAAAAGCCGGGTTCGCCTGGGTGCAATACCCGTCTCCCTTAAATGAAAGTATCCCGATTGGTGCGCTCTCAAAAATGGCCCTGAAACGTTCTTCGCTCTGGCTGAGGTCCTGTTCAGCCCTTTTGTGCCGGATTGCGCATGAAATAAGGTGCTCCAGTTCTGCAAACTGCGGCTCGACATCCATCCCTTTCTGGATGTAATAGTCAGCGCCGCTGTGCAGTGCCTCGATAACAACTGCGTTTCGTTCTTTCCTGGTAAACAGGATAAAGGGTATATCTATTGACCGCTCCCGCAGAATTTTAAGGAATTCAATCCCGTCTGTGCCGGGCATCAGGTAATCTGCAACCACCGCATCATATGAATGCTTTTTCAGTTTCTCAAGCGCCTCAGTCGCAGATATGGCAGTATCAACCCTGATGGTTCCTTTTCTTTCAAGGAACAATTTTGATATCTCAAGAACCCCAGCCTCGTCATCAACCATGAGGACATCAAATAACTCAGGCATCGCTTCAACTCACCGGCTGTCCATATTCAACAATATAATGAATTTCATCCCTGAATCATACCATGCACGCGGGGAATAAGAATTTTTCCTGCATTTCGGCATTCATACCTGATACAGAATAATCTTTTACAGTAAAAAAATTCTGCAGGACCGATACATCCATAAAAAAATGCGTTCTTTAAATACCAGGTGATATTTTAGCAGAAAAAAAAAATTCCCGGAAATATACCCCTTTTCCCGTTGCTGCCAACAAAAAATTTAAATTATGCAATAACGACAGATCACCCGTATCACCACACATCAACGGTTATGAAACATACGGATCCGTTCGATGCAATACCAACCCCCAACAGGTCATAATCGGGATTCATCAGGTAATTCCGCTCCCCGGGATTCATCACCCATTCCTTTACAAGGACTTCAGCCTGATATGCAACAGGCATCGAGGTCAGATTGGCCGTCATGACCTTTCCAATACACTCTGAAATACCTGTCCTGTAAGTTCCTTCGTCGAAGGTCTTCCTGACCGGAAAACCCGCGTCCATGGCCCGTATCGTTGGAGATTTTCCTTCAGGATCAGTCCGGGAAAAATATCCCCGGTCCGCCATATCCGTACTATGAGTCCTTGCTACCTCTGACAAAAGGGCATCATATTCAAACGGCCTTAGTTTTCTCTCAATACGTTCCATGTTGAACCGGTCAAGAACTGCCCGTTCAAAATCCGGATAAGGGATCTCCAGTACAGGCATTCCCTGCATGGGTGCGAAGGTTGTCGCGGTTGATACCATTACGGGGACTAATGGTGCAGGGAGAGTTGTCACTTCCTGTACAACAGGCGGGGTAAGCTGCACGGGTGATTGTACGGGAGAAGTGATTACAGACGGTATTATGACAGGAGTTCTCACGGGTCCGGGAACGGCGTCTCCATTTTCAGCAGGCGGTATTTGCTCAGGTTCCGGGGTATGATTCACATGCCCGGCCAAGGTTCCGGCGGGAGTACCTCCAGGGGATGAGGTTGTGGCCGGAACCTGATACTGCCCGTTTCCACCCCTGAAGTCCTGGAAAAGCGATATTTCTTTGCCTCCTGAGCAGTCCGGAATGAAAACCGGGAAAATAAGAGCCTTGATAAGATTTGGTTCAGGGTTTTTCTCAGAATATCCGGATTTGACGTCCCCGGTCACGGCTAGTGATCCTTCATTTGAATGATGGGTGTTTTCCTGCGATACACCCGCACTGCCCGCAATTGAACTGATGTTTGTAATCACGCCTGCAGTACCGTTTACCAGCAGGATAATTCCGAACAGCAGAAATATCGCGGTGATTGCTGGTATACGTTTTGCGAGGGGAGATTTGGATTTCTTGTAATAATACTGGCGATAGATGAATTTTCTTACCGCCCATTTGACCCGCAGACCGCTCATGAGAATCAGGAGGGAAAGCAGGAGGAATATCACAGAATTCACTGCAAGAAACACCAGGACAAGTTCAGCTGAATGGATCTCAAGAACTGAAAAATAATAAAAGATCAGCGGGAGAAACACCATCGCCATCGACGTAACGATATCCTCCTGTTCCCAGAGTTTAACCGCATATTCAATATAAATGAGAATTATCCCTGATAAGCCAAGAAGAACCGGAACGATAAATACCGGGAAAAAAGTTGTTCCGCCTGCAATTATTCCTGCAGCTCCTATGATCAGCAGTATTCCCGCTGCAACCCCGATAATCGTCCTGTTAAACCATGGTCTGATCTGTCCGGATGGCATCTGATTCTCACTATTAAACAAGGTGATTAACGGGCTTTTGCCTGCACTCTCGGTTCAATGATCGTCCATATCCAGTCGGCGAGTTCCCTGATATTCTTGGTCTGGATGTAGATCTCCCCCGGCCCGGTTATTTCCGTGACGAAACCCTCCCCGCCGAGCAGCGTCTCTTTCAGTCCGCCAAATTTCGTAACCTTGTACTGGCATGAATCGGAAAAAGCTACCAGGTGGAAATTGTCAACGACCAGTTTTTCACCCGGGGCAAGGACATGCTTATCAATGGCACCAAAGGTATTGATAAAAAGCAGACCGTTCCCGGTCACCTTTATCATGAAAAGCCCCTGGCCGAAGAGGCCCTTGGTAAATCCCTGCCACTGGACGTCGAGATCGACACCCTCCTGCGATGCAATATACGCAGTTTTCTGGACGATGAATCCATGGCCTTCTGATACCGTGAGAGTGTCAATATCCCCAAGCGGGGCTGCACTGAACCCTGCTTCACCTTCACCCGCGGTTGAGGTAAAATCATTGACAAAAAAAGTCTGCCCGCCCAGGAGGCTCATTCCAAGCGTTCCCCAGAAACTTTTCTCTCTTTTCCTGGTCTTGACTTCTATTGCCGGCTGCATGTATGTCATGGAACCAGCTTCTGCAGTAATCGATTCCCCGGTGTTGAGCCGGACGACAAGGAGAGAATAAGATGGCTTGTACTTTATCTCGTATTTCATTCCTGGACCCACATCCTGTACCGGGAAATACTACCTGATAAAGGATAAGAATATCTTTTTCTGCTCGCGGCAAAACCGGGAACTGATATCAGGGCCTGTCCCGTATACCAGGGTTGCACCGGATACAATTTTTCTTTGTCTCCTCCATTACTCCTCCGCCCTGATGTATGCGGGGACCGGCCAGAACTGGCATTTAATTTTGGCATGGAAATCCCATTGGTTTTCATAAGTAAGGCCTGTGAACATCGTTTTCATCGGTGTTTTTTTTGCGCATACTTCAGCGCAGAAAACCGATTACCCTATTGACCATCTGCCGGATATATTTCGCAATATCATGTGAGCCGAGACCATAAATCTGGCAGTCTCCGTCTGGGAAAGAATGGGAGATGAAAAGAGCACGAACCATACACATGAACAATACCCCGTCATAGTAAAGAGGGTTGTCCTCCTTAGTGCAGCGCTGAGCTCATTTATCACTCCCTTTGACGGGTTTGCAGTGAATATGGGACTTCCATCGATTGAAAATGAATTTCTCATCAATGCGGTCACGCTCTTATGGATCTCGACTGCATACCTCCATTCATCAGCTGTATTCCTTGTGCCGTTCGGAAAATCAGGGGATTTTTACACGAGAAAGAGACTTTTTTTCGCAGGCATTGCCCTGTTTGCAGTGTCTTCGCGGCTGTTTCACTTTCTATCTCACCAGAAATACTTATCGCCATGCGATTTGTTTAGGGAATTGGAAGCGCGATGATCTTCGGAACGCCCATGGCAATTTTGTCTGCAGTCTCCCGGACGCTGAACGGGTTATAATGGGACAGGGGGCCGTCGCAATAAGGACACTCACTTCTGCAGATAATAAGGATACGGGTGTCCGGGAAATACCGGTGCATGTCTTCTCATTGCTGCTTTATGCTATATACCCCCGATCCAAGCCACCACGTGTCGTCTACTTTTTTTACATACCCGAGTTTTTGTTCAACTGTATTGTTGTGAACAGGATTTATATAGTAATAAACAACAAACCCGCTCCCGTTCAGGGCTGCATCATTTAAGTTTCTTATAAAATAGTCGCCGTGTGCATCTTTTTCGTTGATGCGGTTTACACCTATCAGCTCAGGATTGACCGGGTGGGCAATAACGGTCCCGGTGAAGTCATAGGCATAGATATAAAGATCTCCTTTCATGAATGAACCGTTTTTTTTGTCAAATTCAAGTAATGCAGCTTCTTTTCCGTTTATCCGGGCATATTCAACCGCACTGTCGACAAAACCGACCATCTCTTCGCGGGGATGAGACCAGGTAATAGTGCCAGGCCCCGCATCCCTGCCCGGATTATCTGCAATAAGACTCGTTGTAGTACACCCGGCAGATATTACAGCAAAAAATATTATTACCCCACAGAGTGTCACGACACGATGATTCATACAGACAGGTATGCGGTGTGAACTGATAATTTTATTAGATTATTATTGTAATTAAGCAAATGAATTCAAACTGGTGCCCGAACTGTTCCGGTCCCTGATGTCCGGGGCCGGCATCTCTCTTTTTAGTCATTCATTTTTTTCGCCTCTTCGCTGTTTTGTATGGGGTTAAAGAACCCTGAATCTTTGAAATGGTGAAGAATATTCACTTGAATCTTCGCCGTCAGTGGACACAATGAATTATCTCATCTTTCATCAGGGGACTTTTGCATAATCTTTGTTGGCGACCGCAATCGTCGCCCCGGATTCGAAATACTGAGTCTTTGCGGAGTTTCCGGGGGCAGCGAAGCTCATCCTGTCGGGGGTATAGGGGCAAAAGCCCTTATGTACTAAGCATAAACGGGGATACAACCGCCCACACAGAATAGCGAAGAGCCTTTTTTAAGGATTCCGTCAGCGGGCCGCTATTGTCCCACAGTTTTTTCGCCGCGATCTGGCAAATTAAGCCCTGTTCATCCTTCCCTGATGAAAGAGCATTCATTGCCGGCATGTTACGTATACACGCGGCCTCTGAACATTTTACCAGGAAAAAGCCAATGGAGTTTTTAACATAAGAGGGATGCAGGGGGGAGAATGTTTCATTTTAAACGTTCCCTGTATTCTGTAATGGCACGTGCGACATCCACGAGGATTTCCCTGACCTTGCCGGCACCACCGTCCGGCCCTGTTGCAGGACCGGGGACTGAATGTACCGCATCACAAACAATAATCTCTGCACCATCAATCACCCATAGCCAGGATTCAGAGGCATATGCATCAGTGTAACAGGTTCCCTCCAGCAAATTCTCTTTCAGTAGGAAACCCGCTGATATTTCCGGGAATATATCCCTCGCGACATGTTCCTTCCAGTAGCTAATCACCCGTGCACCGATATAATCTACGAACTTTTCATATCCGAAACGAGGATCCGGGTAATATATTGCTGAAACAAAGGATAGTTCGCCCGGAAAAACACCCGGGTACGGTTCATCACATGACTGGCAGGAATAGCCGTCAATGTCCGGGAAAAAATTCCTGCACCTGTTATTCTCCGGTTTTTTGCGTATACTGTGGCAGCACCCGCTCAATGCAACAGATTCAGGAAAAAAAGCCCTGGCGGGCGAAAACCTGTCCGACTTTATTTTTTTCACCTTATTATATGGACATCAGAAAAATATAATCTTTTTTTCCCACAAAAACTCCTCATGATAACCGGGTCTTTATCATTAACCCGGGGCTTTTGAGGCTATCCGGCAGTTATACATACGTATCGAGAAGAATGGAATGCGATCCATCGGAAAATGTTGCGATGACAGTCGCATAGTCCATCCCGTTTGTCCCACCACTGACCGGGATCTCGTCCCCGGGCACGGGTCTCTTTGCAGTAGTAACAAACTCTTCTGAATCTGAATTGCGGATTACTGTTTCAATGGCAGAAAGGCCTGATGCATCCGGGCCGCCATAATAATAGAGCATTATCTGCGTATCAATTTTTGATAAACTCACTGAAATGCCGGCAGGGCGGTTACTGGAATACGTGAGCGCTCCATAGCTCACCTGCGGTGTGGCAGCAGGTGGTGCGGGGGAGAGAGTCCCCGGTACTGCGGGGGTATAAACGGAATACGGGGACTCCTCAACAGGTGTTGTGCAACCGGTACAAAGAACTGCCACAATAAGAATAACCGGGATAAAGACTAGCTTCATTGAATTGAGATTTGATCCGTATCCTCACAAAGATTTCTGTTTCCGGGAAGTGAACAGGCAATGGGTGTCGCAATCCGTCCTGCGAAAGCAGGATCATCAGGACCATTTCAGACGGGTACTGTGTTCTTTTTAAAAATCCGGAAACAATGCTTTACCGCCCGGACATTTTATTCCGAAAAAACGCTGTAAAAGGCACCATCTTATCAGTAAAACAGACCCGATAAAATACTTTGTAAAAAGCAAGCAGGTAAAATCCTTTCCCTTCACCCTTTTATCCAGGCAACTGGAATGTGTCCCTAATTTTTCACCTGTTTTTTAACCCATGGAAAATTTATACTTGCCACACACAAATCAGCCTCTTTATCATTCCCGAGTGCCCGGAGGGTCAGCGACTTATTGTAGATTACAAATGCATTGAGTGCGTTGAATTCAAGTGCCTTATTGAAAAATTCAAGAGACTTTTTATGCTCACCCAGTTCCCGCAATGAAATTCCCTTGCTTGTCAGGACCCTGATGTTTCTCGGGTTCTGATCGAGAGACCGGTCAAAGTATTCTATTGCTTCCCTGTACCGTTCCAGTCCGTTTAGAGCATATCCTTTGTCGTTCAGGGCATATGAAAAAGTGGGATCCACTTCAAGAGCCCTGTCAAAACAGGCAATGGCATCCTCAAATTTTCCAATCTTCCGGAGGGTATAGCCCTTCTTGTACAATGCCATCAGATTTCCCGGGTCACGGGAAATAACTTCATTATAATTCGCTATTGCCTCCTGGTGCCTGCCAAGTTCATAATAAATATCACCCTTGTATTCCCATGCAGTCAGGTTATCAGGATTTAATTCCAGTACATGACCGCAATCGGTAAGTGCAAGGTCATGCCTGCCCAGAGACAGGTCCCGGTGTGCCTTTTCAAGCCATTCGTTCTCGTCCATCGTCTACATCAATTGATAAGCAAGCACTGTATTTATCGTTATTCACAACCTGTTCCCCGGGGCGTTCTCATGGGATACTTCAGAGTGCCTGCCTGAACTCTCACTATTCATCTTTTACCGCACTCCTCCCCGCGACAATCCGGGGGCCCTGATGCCCTGGCCGTATGCGTGGCGTCCCCATAATGCGACAGGGACCGTATTTTCGTTTTTTTTGAAAAATAAACAGAATCTCAATCAACCCTTAGGAAACACTATCCTACAGCAGGGTGGGGCAGGGCAGTG